>DSDZ01000115.1 GCA_011048475.1 Bacteroides sp.
CCCCGGCTTCGGCCAGCTCACCAGCCAGGTTCAGGGGGGTCTGTCCCCCGAACTGGACGATCACCCCCTCCGGTTTCTCACTTTCATAGATGCTCAGCACGTCCTCCAGGGTGAGCGGCTCGAAATAGAGTTTATCAGAGGTGTCATAATCGGTGGAAACGGTTTCCGGGTTGCAGTTCACCATGATGGATTCGTATCCCGCATCCCTGATGGCAAACGCTGCATGCACGCAGCAGTAGTCAAACTCGATTCCCTGTCCGATCCGGTTCGGTCCACCGCCCAGCACCATGATCTTCTTTTTATTGCTCACCTTCACCTGGTTGGGGGCGTTGTAGGTGGAGTAGTAATAGGCCTCATCTTCCACTCCGCTGACCTGTACGGGTTCCCATGCCTGTTTGATGCCCAGTGAGATACGTTTCTCCCTGACCATCTGCTCGGGCACTTCCAGGAGCCGGGAAAGGTACCTGTCCGCAAATCCGTCCTTTTTTGCCCGGATGAGCAACTCCTCCGGGATCGTTTTCCACGTGTGGCTCAGGATCTCCTCCTCCAGTTCCACCAGCTCCTTCATCTGTGTAATGAACCAGGGTTTGATGTGGGTTCTGCGATACAACTCTTCGGTGTCAGCGCCCTTGCGCAATGCTTCATACATGATGAACTGCCGTTCGCTGGATGGATGCTTCAGCATCGCCATGAGGTCCTCCAGGGACCTCTGGTTGAAATCTCTGGCGAATCCGAGTCCGTACCTCCCGATCTCCAGGGACCGGATGGCTTTCTGGAGCGCTTCTTTGTAAGTCTTTCCGATGCTCATCACCTCGCCTACGGCCTTCATCTGGGTGCCCAGCCTGTCCTCCAGGTTCTCGAATTTCTCAAAGGCCCAGCGGGGGAATTTCACCACCACATAATCCCCGGACGGGGTGTACCTGTCCAGGGTGCCGTCCCGCCAGTAGGGGATCTCATCCAGGGTGAGTCCCCCGGCCAGGAGTGAGGAAACATAAGCAATGGGGAATCCGGTGGCCTTGGAGGCAAGGGCCGAGGAGCGGGATGTACGTGGATTGATCTCGATCACCACAACCCTCCCGGTTTCCGGGTCATGGGCAAACTGCACATTGGTTCCCCCGATTACTTCAATGGCCTCCACGATGTCATAAGAGTATTTTTGCAGCCTTAGCTGGAGTTCCGTGTCGATGGTGAGCATGGGCGCCGTACAGAACGAATCCCCCGTATGCACACCCATGGCATCCACGTTTTCGATGAAACAGACCGTGATCATCTGGTTCCTGGCATCCCGGACCACCTCCAGTTCAAGCTCCTCCCAGCCCAGGACGGACTCCTCCACCAGCACCTGTCCCACCATACTTGCCGAAAGTCCCCTGCTGACCACGGTCTGCAGTTCCTCGATGTTGTAGACCAGTCCCCCGCCGGTTCCTCCCATGGTGTAAGCCGGTCTGATCACCACCGGGAAGCCCAGTTCTGCGGCCACCTTTTCCGCCTCCACGAGGGTGTTCACCGCCCTGCTGCGGGGCATTTCGATCCCCAGCCGGGTCATGGTTTCCTTGAATGCGGTGCGGTCTTCACCCCGCTGGATGGCATCCACATTGACCCCGATGATCTTCACCCCGTAATAATCCAGGATCCCGCTTTTTGCCAGCAGGGAAGAGAGGTTCAACCCGGTCTGTCCCCCCAGGTTCGGGAGCAGTGCATCGGGTCGTTCCTTCTTGATGATCTCCCTCAGCGCGTATTCATTCAGCGGCTCCACGTAAGTCGCATCGGCCATTTCCGGGTCGGTCATGATGGTGGCCGGGTTGGAATTAACCAGGACGATTTTGTAACCCAGGGACCTGAGGGCTTTGCAGGCCTGGGTGCCCGAGTAATCAAATTCACATGCCTGTCCGATAATGATCGGACCGGAACCGATGATCAGCACTTTTTCAATATCTGTGCGTTTTGCCATTATCATAATTCATTTTTTTCACACCGGGTATCCTGTCCGTTTTCCCCGCCGGAAAAACCTGACGCCTGCGGCGATCGCGCGAAATCAGTCTTACGGGTTATGTCGGGGCTAGACTGCCTCGATGGTTGAAGGCGGCTTGGTGGCGATGTTATAGGTAACACTCACCACGCCGGGTACCTGCCCGATGATCTCCCCTGCAAGGCCGGTCAGCATTTCAAATGGTAATTGCGTGGGAGTTGCGGTCCGGGCATCCACGCTGTCCCAGCAGCGGATCTCGATCTGCTGGCCAAATTCCCTTTTGCCGTCCACCATGCCCGTCACCCGGTCCTCGTGAAGGATCGCCATGTATTGAAAAGCTCCCGTTTCCCTGAGCTTCTTTTCCACAATGGAGGTGGCTTTGCGGACGGTATTGAGGCGTTCCTCGGTGACCTCCCCGATGATGCGTGCAGCGAGGGCCGGACCGGGGAAGGGAATCCTGTCAAACAATATGGGGGGCAGGCCGACGGCGCTTCCCACTTTCCGCACCCCGTCTTTCCGCAACTGGATCAGTGGCTCGAGGATCCGGTAACCGAATTCCTTCTGGGGATCGATCCCCAGTTGTTCAAATACATTGTGCTGACGTTTTACACCGGCCACGGTTTCATCCACATCTGTCAGGATGGTTCCCTGCAGCAGGTGTTTGGCCCCGCTTTCCCGCACGAGTCTGCCGAATACATGCTTGTAGAATGTCTGGGTAATGGCCTCTCTTTTTTCTTCGGGATCCCTGATCCCCTTCAGGGCAGAGAGGAATTCATTCCGTGCATCAATGATCTTCACCGGCACATCCAGTTTCCGGAAAAGCTCCTGTACAGATTCGGGTTCCGATTCCCGCATCAGTCCGTTCTGGATGAAATAGGTTTTGAGGTTATCTCCCAGAGCCCTGTGCCCAAGCATGGTCACCACCGAGGAGTCCACTCCCCCAGACAGGGCATTGATGGCGGTACCGTCCCCCACGGCGGACCGGATCATTTCGACTTTCTCCCGGATGAACTGTTCCGTATTCAGCTCGGCAGCTTTGATTTCTTTGATCATGGTTATTTCAGAATATAATTAATTGTTATCAAGTAAGTTGCAACGAATAATGAAAGTGTACCATCACCGGGATTCCTTTTCAAGGAAGCTGTTTAAACTTACTTAAAAAAACACAGATATGGTTCTTGCCAGTTCATCTTTTTGGCTAAACAGTCAGCATGCAGATAAAAAATATCTTTTTCGGTCATGTCGGCTCCGGCCTGTACGGAGAAACAGGAGCGCTTAGACAGAAACAGGAACGGATACACAAGATCCCGGAAGATACCCCGCGAATCCAGGCCAGTGTGTGGTAATAACAAGAAAGCGGGTTAGTATACAAGAAGGAATCCCCATTTTATACCCTTATCACATGTTGAACCCCGCATTCCGCTCGCAGATTATGCTTCGCCGAGCTCCTAAACCCGGTTCACCGCCGCTTGCTTCGGCGAATATCTTTGACAAGCCCATCCCAGAACTCAGAGAATGTCAAAAGAAATTTCGGGGTAGGTCCAAAGCACGCCATGATTTGACTCATAATCATCAAGAGTTTAACTTGCAGAAAAACATACCTGCTTTCTGATGCCTGATGATATCAATAAATTAGTAAGGTTCTGGAGAGAACTGAAGCGGCGCAGGGTCTTCCGGGTTTCTGCCATGTACGCGGCCACTGCTTTTATCATCATTGAGGCAGGGGACATCGTGTTGCCCAGGCTGGGGTTGCCGGACTGGACGGTCACCCTGCTGATCATTCTCCTGATCGCCGGGTTCCCAATCGCGATCATCCTTTCCTGGATTTTCGATGTGACCCCGGAAGGAATTGAGAAAACGGAGTCTATCGTTGACCGATCGGTCACGGAAGGTCTGCCTTCCCGGGAGAAGAAGAAAAGGAGGCTGAAAGCGAGTGACGCGGTCATTGCCATTCTGCTGGCGGTCGTTGTCATCCTTCTTTATCCGAAAATCTTCAAGCCAGACAGGATCGAACAATTCAGGTCAGAGGGAGAGATCTCGGTTGCGGTGATGCCGTTCCAGAATCTGACCGGAGATACCGTGAAGAATTTCTGGCAGGTGATGATCCAGGATAACCTGATCGCTTCGCTGTCAAACTCCCCGGAGTTGAAGGTCAGGCAGACTGGAACGATTCTAAGCCTGTTGCAGAACAGTGGTGTCTATAGTTTTACATCCCTTACTCCCGTGACTGCCGGCCGCATCTCACAAAAACTCGATGCAGGTATTTTTATCCAGGGCAGTGTCAATCAGATAGGAACGACTACCAGGTTAAATGCAACGCTGATCGACTCGGAGACCGGGGAGGTCTTTCAGTCATTCCAGGTTAACGGAACTTCTGAAAATCTCCTGAGTATGGCGGATTCCATTTCAGGAATGGTGAAAGATTTCCTGATCGTCACAGTGTTGGAGAAGGAGTTTGCTCAGGTCTATCATTCATATTTGGGAATGACTGAATCTCCTGAAGCCCTTCGTAACTACATTCAGGGGACGACTGCCTTCTCCAGAAGGGAATATTCTCTGGCCAGAGAATACTATAAGAACGCCATCGAAATCGATTCAAGCTTTATCCCTGCCATGATCTATCTGGCCACTTCATATGGAAATGCGGGATACTATGAAGAAGCCAGGAAATGGAGCCTCAAGGCATATCAGAATGTGGATAAGGTTGGCGGTATAAAGGAACTGCTGATCAAGACCAATCACGCCATCTATTTTGGTACGCCGGATGATGTGATCAAATATTCAAGACAGATGCTGGATATGGATGACCTGGCAGCGGTGGCTTACTATTTACTCGGACTTTATTATAATGAACTCAACCAGTTCAGCCATGCCATTCTGGAGCTTGAAAGGCTTCTTGAACTCTATGATAAGCAGGGAATCAAACCTTTCTGGGTGTATTATTATACCAACCTGGGGATCGCATATCATCAAACGGGACAATTTAAAAAAGAAAGAAGGCTGTACAGGAAGGCTGTGAAGGACTTTCCCGGTGACCCTGCCTTAATTTACAGGCAGGCGATCCTGGCTTTGAGTACAGGGAAAACAGCGCGTGCGGAAAAATATATTGATCAATACGTTTCCATGCTCGAGG
>DSDZ01000120.1 GCA_011048475.1 Bacteroides sp.
CCGCATTACCAGCTTTAACGGATTCCTGGGGATCGGCGACATTCCATACCTGGCAAGCATCCTCTTCACGATCTTCGTATTCGTGGTGATCATCAACGGATTCAACCTGATCGACGGGATCGACGGACTGGCGGCGGGGGTGGGGATGCTGACCATCGCGGCTTTTGGTGCCTGGTTCCTCATGATCAGGGATTTTAATTATGCGGCCTTCTGCTACACGGTGGTGGGTGCGCTGGCGGCCTTTTTCGGTTACAATGTATTCGGCGGGAAAAACAAGATCTTCCTGGGGGATACCGGATCACTGATCCTGGGGATGATCGTATCGGTTTTCACGGTCAGGTTCCTTGAAAGTTCCCTCTCCGCAACCGCGGTACCCGATGGTTTCCCGTCACCGGCGATTGCCTTCGCGATCCTGATCGTACCCATGATTGACACCCTGAGGGTCTTCACAGTGCGGATCCTGGCCGGGAAGTCCCCCTTCACGCCTGACCGGTCGCACATCCATCACAAGCTGTTGCTGCTGGGCTTTACCCATCTGCAATCCACCATCATCATCCTGGCCTTTAACCTGACGATGATCGGGTTGGCTGTTTCGCTGCGGCATTTCGGGATCGTCAGGCTGCTGATGGTCATCATCCCTGTTTCCGTATTCCTCACTTCCCTGCCCGGACTTTTCTTCAGGTTCAGGGTGAGGGAGGTGATCGGTCATCTGGGCAGCCTGGGAAACAAAAGCTGGATCGTTCCCATCACCTTCAATTATTCATTGATGTCACATTACAGGGGGACATCATATCCTTCGGCCGGTCATTCCGGATTCGGGGAGGAACATGATCAGGGAAGCAATGTGGATCCGGACCGGGAGCTTCTGAATGCCTTCCTGCGGTCAAGGAAAGAGCGGCTGGATTGACGGGGCCGGCATTCCCCGGGGATGCAGGGATGGAGTTTTGATAACCGGCCGCGACCTTACTTCATATACTTTCCGGAAAATTGTCCGGATCCTGTTGAAAGAAAGATCAGGATCATCCCTTCGGGGAGCTCCTTTTCAGGGATCCTCCACTCGAAGCTGTTCCCCTCCATGCGCCGGCGCTCAGACCGCACCACCCTTCCCAGGCTGTCAAAGATGCGGATGTGAATTTCCTCGCCGGTCAGCCCGTTCACCCTTATCGCAAAGGCTCCCTCTTCCCCGTGGAATTGAACCGTGCCGGGATTTCCGCCCGCATATCCAGTGCCAACCGATGTGGTTGCAGCCTTCACGGATTTTATTGCCGGGGGACCGGCCCCGAAGCCGTCCCGTTCGGCCTTCACCGAGATGATCCCTTCCGTAAAACCGGGATCCACGTCCGCAAAAATGCTGCCGGAGATACTGTAGCCCGTCAGCCCTTCAGGCAGTTCCCATGCATAGGAAGTGGCATTGAACACCTCCGGGACACTGTATGCGACGCCCGTGCTCCCCGGTGTCACCTCACCGGGGCCTTCGATGGTATCCGGGGCTGGGGGGACACTGTAATATTCGACGGGGTACAGATCCACCCCGTCCCGCAGGGGCACCAGTTCAAATTCCACCTCACCTTCTCCCTTTACCCTGACCAGCAGGTAGTTCTCATCCGTTACCTCGCCCATGCCCGAGGCGAGCAGGGTGACATTCCCCCACCGGTCATGAAATGCGGCCATGGCATCCGGATTCCCTCCCATATCCCCGCCGATGACGACATACTGCCTTACCGGATCCCCTGCCAGCAGGGGATGCACCTCCTCCCAGTAATTGGCGTACGGCACAATGCTGGCGTACCTGGAACGGCTGTTGCTTCGCACCCCCGTGTACTTTTCATGGCTGTTCCAGAGGATCTCGTGGAAAAAGATGAAGATGCGGCGGACGGAATCGCCGGCCTGCCGGATCTGCGTTTCCAGGAACTCCAGCTGGGCCGGGGAGATGGACCGGTCCGCTTCGGTGCTGTTCAGCACGATGAAAAGGTCGTGCTGCTGACGGAATGAATACCAGGTGCTTCCGTATTTGTCCATGAACACCTGTTGACCTGTTTCGTTGCTGTCGTGATTGCCCATCACGTAATATGCCGGGAACGGGTAATTGGCCAGTTCCGTTTCCACCTGCTGCCAGCTCCCGGGGGTGCTGTAATTGACGATATCGCCTGTCAGCACAATGAATGCAGCCAGGGAGTCGGTTCCGGCATCCAGGCGGTTGAGAAGAGCTGGGTGCAACCCGGTGTTCTCCCCCGCATGGGCACCGTACGCATGGCCCGCCACCAGGAAGGAGTAGGAGGTGTCGGCCTGACCGGCTGCTTTTGCCTGGGTGGCAGGTTGATCGCCGGTGGGCAAAGGGGTACCGTTCTGCGCATCCACCGTCACCTGGCCCGACAGAGCCAGCAGGCACAGCAGGATCCGGTATGTCTTTCCTTCAGGCATGCAATTCTTTACAGCATTTCATCATTTTTCAGAGGGTTCTGTCTTTATCCGGCGCGATTTCAGTGATGAAAAATCCCGCCAGGTTATTTCATGACCACCACCTTTCCGACGGAGGAGCCGATCCGGACCAGGTAGAGCCCGGGACCATACCCGGAAAGGTCCGCCTCGGCCGGACCGGCCGGGTTGATCCGGAGGCGTTGCAGCAGGATCCCCTCAGAGGTCATGATGTCACAGTAGCGGGCATCTGTTTCCCCGCCCCCGGCTGCCGGCCGGTTGCCGGGTGAGGCAATCCACCCGCCCGGGAAGCCGGAGTCCTGCTCATCCCATGCCGGTGTGATTGTCCCCCTGAGAATATGGATGATCCCCCGGGTGGGATTGGGCCAGATGGAAAGTCTCTCCGCCTCCCCGGCTCTGTCCGTCTCCCGGGACCTTTCCGAAACGATCAGCCCAAACAGGTTCCCCGTGGTCCAGTTCTCCCCGAAATGATTGTCCAGCGCCGCATCGGTCAGGACAAACGCCTCATCTCCCTGGAACCCGGCCGAAGGCCAGTCATCCTCCGAGTAGACCAGGTAATCTGCCACCAGCCCGTGCCGGTCCACCAGCCTGACCGATTCCCCGTTCCCGGAAAGCCTCCCGGTGGTCCAGTGGATCACGGGTGAGCCGGTGCTCTCCCACATGGGATGGAAGGAATTGTTCGTGATAAACACCCTCCCGCCCGGCTGGATCAGGGTCCCATCGGGGATTTCCGCGGTGACTCCTTTGTCAATGGTCCATCCCGACAAATCCATCGCCTCTGTGGAAGGATTGTATAGCATGATGTACTGGGCCCGGTCCAGGTTGCTCCCGTTGATGAACAGCTGGGCGATCATGACCGGGGGACCGAATCCTTCTCCGGACAGGAGGGCTCCCAGGTGCTCCGGACTGCCCATGTCGACCGGTCCGCCCGGTGAAATCCCCGACAGGATGGCGGGGGAGGACGGATCCAGTCCGAAATCGAAATAAGAAGGTGCCGCAAACAGCGGGTTCCCGAACAGATTGTGGTCCCCTTCGGGCAGGGGGGTGTTGTCCGAAAGGCTGTAGGAGATCCGGATGCCGGATTTGCTGTCGGCCAGGTAGGAACCATCCGATGCATTGGAAAGGATGGAGCTCACCACCCGCGCGTTCCCCCCGGCGAGACCCACATTCTTTTCGTAGCAGGCCACCGGGATCCCGGTGCCGTAGAAGGTGCAGTTCCGGATGACCACATTGCCTGAGTCCTTCACGGCCACCCCCATCGTGCAGTTGACGAACAGGCTGTTGCTCACCGTGGCCGAGGAGGACTGTCCCAGGGAAATACCCTTGTCCGTCACATCGTAAACGACGATCGAATCGATCTCCACGTTGCGGGCACCCTCGCCGATATCCACCCCATCGCTGTTGAACCCGTGAAAACCGGTGATGATGCAGTTGCGGATGATCCCGGTCCCCGTTTCGTCATAATCAATGGCATCATTATCAGGCGTGCCGTTCCCTGTGAAGCGGCAGTTTTCGATGAATCCGTTCCCGTATTTCACATTGATCAGATCGCCCGTCACCTCCGAATGCAACGTGCTGTTCGTAAGGGTGATGTCCGAATAGCGGGCAATGACCGGGTTGCTGTGCACCTGAACGATCTCCAGGTGGTCCATCACCAGGTCCGCGTTGAAACAGGAGATGGCCGCCTTCTCCAGCACCGGGTCCGGTCCTTCCCATGCATCCTCCACCGTCACATGCCGCAGGGTGGAGGTCCCCGTCGTGTTCCGGAACACCAGTCCCCCCCATCGGCCACCCGCCTCATGGGGATTGAGCCTGAAGACCACCGGCGCTTCGTTTGTGCCCAGGGCTTCCAGCACCCCGTGGACGAACATGTTCCCCCCTCCGGGCATCCGGATCTCCACCCCGGGATCAATGCGCAAGGTTGCATGCTCCATGATCAACACATCCCCCTGCACCAGGTAGGGGGAGCAATCCGCCGACAGGGTCATCTCCCCCGCGATCACCTCCGGGACAACGCAGGCCCCGTTCGGGGCAAAGGCTGCCATCAGATACCGGTCATTTGTCATGGCGGCCCTGGCCGTCCGGTCCGCGGAATAAAACGTCGCCCGGTCGGGCCGGTAACACGAAAACCTCAGGTCAAAGCTCAGATCCGAACTGCTGGCCGCATTCTGGTGGACCTCCGCTGCGATCAGGTTGGATCCTTCGTTTAACAGGGCGGGGTCGATCCGCCAGGTGATGAAGACCTCTTCGGTGGTGCCGCTGATGCCTGTCTCCGCCAGGGTCCCGGCAGCAATCTCCCCGCACGGAATGTTTGCCCGGGCGATCTCCGTACCGTTCAGGTAAACCACGGCCCCGTCGTCTTTCAGCAGGTGGATGAAGAACCTTCCTTCCTGCAGCTGCTCACGGGTGACCTCAAACGGTTTCCTGAACCAGGTGGTGATGTACCTGTCCGAGCTGTGGGGCCCGTACCCCACCACGGTCGCCTCGTCGTTGTCCCCGTACCCCAGCTCCGCTTCCCCCTGGCTCCAGGAGCTGTCGTCATACCCCGGCAATACCCAGGAAGCACCCGGATCGGTCCCGCCGTCGTTGTATTTCCAGACCGATCCCGGGGGGATGATCCACTCCCGGGGCACTTCGTACCAGCCCCCGAAGTCATATCCGGGC
>DSDZ01000271.1 GCA_011048475.1 Bacteroides sp.
CACCGGTATCGCAGCGGATCGCGGGCGACTGTGCTGCCCGCATAACCGGCCACGAACAGGGAAATCAGCCTTGCTCCGAAAATGATCAGGGTGACGTGCCATAGGGAGGCCAGCACGTCCAATGAAATCAAAGCCCCCGTCAGTGTGAAGAAAACGATATACACATAGGGTCCGGTTTCCTTGACCACCTTCACAAAATCGTTCCTGTACACCGTGTAGTTGGTGACAATAAAACTTCCGATCAGGGTGATCATCAGTGGTTCGATGTGCAGATGCAGGCCCAGGTGTGAATCGGACCAGGCACCAATGGTACGTGTTAAAAGGTAAACCGTAAATCCCGCAGCCAGGACCAGCACTTTCTTCAGGGTGGATGCCCCCTTGATGGACAGGATCCACTTCAGTAAATAACCCACCAATATCCCGAGTCCGAACGCGATGGCCAGTTCGGCAACCGCCTGGACGATATAGATGATCCTGAAATCGGCTTCCTGTATAAGTGACCTGGACAGGGTGAAGATGACCGCGAAAATGATGACCACCCCGAAGTCCTTGATCACCGTGACCCCCAGGGAGGTCTGTGTGAAGGGTCCCCTGGCCCGCAGCTCATTGATGATGGCAATGGCCGATGCAGGCGACCGCGCCACGGCAATGGTTCCCGCAAGCAGTGAAACAGCGATCCGTGCCGCCGGTTCCATCTCCCGCAGAAAAGGGATCATGCCCGCCATGAGGTAGATGGCCAGGCTGACCAGTACAAATGTGAGGACCACCTGGCTGACAGTCATCACCACGATGCTTCTCAGCCTGTCGGTCAGCTCTTTCAGGTAAAGCTCCGAGCCCACGGCAAAAGCGATAAAAGCCAGGGCGATGTCATTCAGGAAACGAAGCCTGGGCAGTGCTTCTGCATCGATCAGGCCCAGCACCTCGGGCCCCGCGAAGATGCCGATCACCAAAAAACCGGTGATCAGGGGAAGTCTAAGTTTGCGGAAAACCCCCGCGATCTGTCCCGATGCCACCGCCACGATGGCGAATGCACACAGGTAAACAATCACCTGGACAACAGTATCAAGCCGGTCAAAATTCAGATCCATACAGCCCGGTTCATCCTCCGGATTCATTTATCTCCGGCAGGAAGTGTAAGTTAAGAAAAATTAATAACCCTGCAGGGACAGGCGCACCTGGTCAAGGCTCTCGCCGGATCCGACCAGCGTCACGATATCCCCCAGCCTGAGCCGCGTATAACCGTGAGAGATGATGGGCTGGTCTCCCCGGGTCACGGACAGAACGATCACATCCGCGGGCAGCCTGAGATCCCTCAGCGTCAGTCCGTGCAAAGCGGTGTTTCGCAGTTCGATATCCACCGTGTCCTGTGCCTGTTCGGTCTCCAGAAAAATGGAAGTGGCAATGGGGGCCCGGACGAGATGTTCCAGGAGGGATACCATCGCCGTGGCCGGATCCATGACCATGGCACCCAGGTTCCGGAAATTCTGATAATTTTCGCGTGCATTCAGCCTGACGATCAAATGCCTGGTCCCGAATTGTTCGTAAGCAGCCCTGCAAATGGCATGGTTTTCCTCATCGGAGAGCAGGCACAACAGGGTGTCTGCCGAATGGGCCCCGGTTTTCTTCAGGGCATCGGGATCTGTTCCCGTCATCTGATGAACCCGGTAATCTGACTGAGGAAGCATCTCCCCTGAAGCGACCGGGACAACGAATTCCACCTGCCATCCCTGTTTCCTGAGCTGGTTGGCCAGGGCGACTGACTGGTTCTCCAGGCCGAATACCAGAACCTTCTTCTCGATTTCAATGGTGCCATCAGGCCTGACATGTGTCTCACCGGCCAGGTTCAGTGCCCATTTGAACAGCGGGGGACCGACGATCTCGTTCAGCACGATCACCGAGATCAGAATGGTGGTCAGTCCGGCTCCCCACCCGGGAAAAGCCGAAGCAATGATGGTGGCCAGTCCCAGGCTGATCCCCGCCTGTGTGATGAAAGGCATCCAGGAAATCCTGATGAAAAGTGGCGGATCCCCGGCAACCATACTTCCTGCCGCGGATGCCACAGCCATGGAAAGGATTCTTGCCCCGAACAGTATCAGTGTCACATACCAGAGTTGCGTGACCACATCAATGGCGATCCTGGCGCCCGTCAGCGTAAAGAACACCACATATACAAAGGGCCCCGTCTCATGAAGGATCTTCATGAAATCAACCCGGTACCTGGAATAATTGGTCACCAGAAAGCTGCCGGCGATGCAGATTAGCAGGGGCTCCACATGGATCTCCGCACCGGTCCACCGGAACAGTGCGATCCGGATGCCACTGGTCATCACGTAAGTAATCAATCCGGTCGCCAGGACCAGAACCTTTTTCAGCCTGATAGCACCCTTGATGGAAAGGACCAGCCGCAGCACAAACCATATAACAAAACCAAGTCCGGCTGCTGCCGCCAGTTCAGCGACCACCTGCAGGATAAAAACCGGGGTAAAGCCACCTTTGAGGAACAGTGATTTTGAGAGGGTAACAACTATGGAAAACAGGATGATGACCACAAAATCCTTCACCACGGTCACCCCGATGGAGGTGAGGGTGAATGGGCCCCTCGCCCGCAGTTCCCTGATCACCGCAATGGAAGCCGCCGGTGAAGTGGCAATGGCGATGGTGCCTGTCAGGAGGGAAACGGATATCCTGACTGCCAGACCGAGTTCTTTCAAGAACGGGACCATGCCGGTCATGTAAAATACGGTCAGGCTCACGAGCCCGAAAACAAGGACAGCCTGGCTGACGATCAGGATCACGATGCTCCTCATCCTGTTCTTCAGGTCACTGAGGTAAAGCTCGGAGCCGACTGCAAAGGCGATGAATGCAAGTGCGATCTCGTTGATGAAACCGAGCTTTGGCAATGCCTCGGCACTGATGAGGCCGAGCACCTGGGGTCCGGAAACAAGACCGACCAGTAAAAATCCAGTGATCAGCGGAAGCCTTAGTCTGCCAAACACACCTGCAATCCTGCCGGATGCCGCTGCCACTATGCCGAATGCGCCCAGGTATAACAGCACCTGAACCAGCACATGCAGTTCTTCAATCCGAGACCCCATATCCCTGTCCTGTTAACCCGGCGGTGGTGAAAGATATGAAAAAAAGCGATCAGCAGCGCAGCAGATGCGCGAGAGGGCTTCAGGGGTACAATTGGGGCCTCCATCACAGATTTAGATATTTTTTATCTGCATATTAACTGTTTTGATATAGATCTGGATAATTTTTATCTATCGAAAGATCTTTTTTATCTCAATAACAACAGAAAATGTTAATAACCGGATATTTTATATCTCTCTGCTCCCATAAACGGACATCAGAAATTGAAGGGTAGCGGAATCGTTGCCCATGAAAACAAAAGGATCGAATTGCCGGCGAGGAACCATGCTCATTTGGCCAGAATACATGTCCATCTGGCCAGAACAATTGTATAGATTCTCGACAAAGGCACAATCACCCTGGCTTATCCAATTTCAGCCTTTTGCCATCACTATAATCAGTATTGCAATGTGTTAGCTCTCGAATGCCTTTATGAAATCGATTATCTGCTCTAACGATGCAGAAGATGAAAAATAATCTATAACTGAGATTTGGTTTCGGTAAAATCCCGTGGCATGTTCTAAACAACGATCTTATTGCTCCTGACTTAAAAAAATCATATATTTGGAGTCCGAAAGTTACACCGTTCCATGGCGGTGAACAAAGGTTACGGCGAGGTAGCTCAGTTGGTTAGAGCGCATGATTCATAATCATGAGGTCGGCGGTTCAATCCCGCCTCTCGCTACAAAGAAAAGCCTTACGCCCTTAGCGCAGGGCTTTTTTCCTTCATGGCCTCAAGCCTGCTTGAAAGGCCGGGAAGGGAAAAAGTACCGTACGAGTGAAACGAGTCAAGGCTTTTCTTTGTAAAGCACCTCCTTACCGGGAACCTGAGCCTCATTCAATGAGGCGAAGAATCCGCCTCTCGCTACAAAGAAAAGCCTTGCGCCCTTTGCGCAGGGCTTTTTTCTCATGCTAGATTGTTTTTACAGACTTCCCATACACAGTTTTCAGAAACCTTTTGATGATGGTTGGAATGTATGCTAAAACCTCAGGGTATACCAGAGGATATCCAATATATGAAAATATTGGGGTTAAGGTGGGAGTAGGGTATAGCCTAAAATAGTCTTTCAATCAATATTCTTGATTAATTAATGCACCATCCATCTTTATTATTCCTTATATTTACTCATTATCAAACTATTTCAATGGAGAATCAGCGTGTATAGCGCTGAAAATGTTTTAACTGGATGAGCTTGCGAACCCGCCATATACAGCCACAATTTTTCATCTGAAAGAATTAAGCTTGAGAGTTCGACGAAGTCAAAACTTCTACTGTCTAGCCGTGCTTGATAAGAAAACGTTTTTGTACCATAAAATGAATTCAACAATAAACATAGACTGGTATTTGATATTTGTTATCCTGGGAATTCTTCAGGCCTTAATACTTAGTGTCCTGATCCTAATTCGGAGCCGGAAATACGGTCCCAGATTTGCCTTTTTAAGCTTGTTTATATTTTCCCTGACAATAATTCTAACGGAAGTATTTTTAAATTATTCGGGTTTTATAGTCGAGGCCATTCACTTTTATAAATTCTCATTACCGATTCAATTTCTCCTTGCTCCATCAATATATTTGTTTATTAAATTAAGCCTGCATTCCGGAAAAGGGCGTTCAAAATGGATTCATTATATTCCTTTTCTTTTCTTTCTTGGTTATTTTGGTTTTTATTTCTTTCAGGAGGAGGCGATAATATTCAATAATTATGTTTCAGATTATAAGTTAAATATTGAAAAACTGCCTGTAACGGCAAATCCTTTTCAGGATCCTATTGGCATATTGAAATACATTCACATCCTGGTATTTGTCCATTTGATCGTTTATGCTGGATTACTATTCAACTCAATAAACCGGAAATATAGCGAACTGGGTAATAAATGGTTCAACAATAATCGATCTTATATCAATCATTACCGGGATCTGTTTTTCTTCTACCTCATTGCCATTATTATTTTGTTAGTGCTTATAG
>DSDZ01000270.1 GCA_011048475.1 Bacteroides sp.
GATTGCAAATATCCTGCACTGTCCCGTTCCGGAGGCAGCGGAAGCCGGCCAGGAATTGGTGATTCAGGAAATTTACCAGGATCATTCGGGCAGGATCTGGCTGGGGACCGACCAGGGGCTCGCATTGCTGGATGCGTCCGGCTGCCGGATGGCCCTGTTCTCCTTCCAGCCCGGGAATGAATACAGCATTTCCAGCAATGAGGTGCAGTCCATCCATCAGGACAGGGAAGGGACCCTCTGGATCGGCACGAATTTCGGACTGAACCGGTTCGAACCCGGGTCCAAGCGCTTTTACCGATACTTCCATGATCCCGCCGACGAATTCAGCCTGGTGCATAACAGTGTGGAGGATATCGCGGAGGATATCCACGGAAACCTGATCTTCGGAACCCTGGGCGGCATCAGCATTTACCAGGGGGAGGGAAATATGTTCCATAACTACACCTACCGCTCCCATGCGGTTTCCGAACTGAACAACGAGTTCGTGAACTGTCTCTATGCGGATGGTGACGGGAACATCTGGATCGGGACCGAACGGGGAGGGATCAACCATTTCAACGTCTATCAGAACGAATTTGAATACCATGTTAGCATCCCCGGAAATGAACAGAGCCTGAGCAGCAACACGATCAATTCGGTATGGGAGGACCAGGAAGCCCTCTGGGTGGGAACGGCTGGCGGGGGACTCAACCGGATCGCGGGTTCCGACGGCACGGTGGTGCATTACCGGGCCGACGCATCCCGGCCTGGCTCCATATCCAGCGATTTCGTGACCTGCATCCACAGGGATGTGACAGGTAACCTGCTGGTGGGAACATGGGGGGAGGGACTGAATCTGCTCACTCCCGAAAACGAGAAGAGCGGTGTGTTTATCAACCTCCGGAATGAGCCCGGCAATGCGCATTCCCTGGTCCACAATTTCATTTCTTCCATGGCGGAGGACATGTACGGAGTGGTTTGGATCGGGACCTACGGAGGAATTACCGCGTACCATCCGGAGTCGGGACAATTCACCACCTTCAGCCGGGAGACGGATGTGCCTGTCACCCGCGTGGGGTGCCTCGAGTTCGACATCTACAACAATCTCTGGGCGGGCACCGAGAAGGGTTTGTACATCATTCCGGCATCCGGCCGACCGGATGCTTATCCCGATTTCAGCAGGGCAAGGCAATACCTGCCAGACGGGGATGATCCCTGCAGTCTGAGCGGAGATTATGTGATCTCCATCCAGGATGACAGTCAGGGGAACCTGTGGGTGGGCACCTATGGTTATGGGCTGAATAAGATTGCAGTGGAACAGCTGGATCGGGCCGGACCCTGTTTTGTCCGGTATTCCGAAAGGGACGGACTCTGCAACAACACCATTTACGGGATCCAGGAAGACCGGTCGGGGAACCTCTGGCTAAGTACCGACAACGGGCTCTCCAGGTTCGATCCCGCCACCGGAAGGTTTACCAATTTTTATGTGGTGGACGGACTGCTTCACAACCAGTTCTACTGGTCGGCCAGTTTCAGGAATTCGGCTGGGATCCTTTACTTCGGGAGCATGAAGGGTCTCCTTTCCTTTGATCCCGGCGTGATCGGGGAGCATCCCGTGAACCCCGGTGTGATCCTGACCGATTTCAAGATCTACAACCAGCGGGTGGAAGTGGGCCAGGAATTCTTCGACCGGGTGGCCATCGAAAAGCCGGTCTGCCTGGCCGAGAGGATCATCCTTTCCCATAAAATCAGGGAATTCTCCCTGGATTTCTCGGCCCTCTATTACGAACATCCGGACAAGGTGTATTATGCATACAAGATGATGGGATTCGATGATGACTGGCGTTATGTTTCCTCCAGCCGCAGGTATGCCAGTTATACGAACCTGAAAGGGGGCAACTACACCTTTATGGTGAAATCCAGTCTGGATGAAGGCCTGTTCGAGTCAGAACCCGTTGAGTTGGAGATCAGCATTCTACCCCCTTTCTGGGTAAAGCCCTGGTTCATTGTATCCCTGGTCCTGGCGCTGGCCGCATCGCTGTTCACCCTGTACCGGGTGAGGACCATTTCCCTCCGGCGAAGGCAGAAAGAGCTCGAACAGCAGGTCGCCGAAAGAACAGCACAGATCAGGGGGCAGAAAGAACAGCTTGAGCAGCAGAACAGGGAGATCCTGAAGCAACGGGACAAGCTGATGGAACTGAACAAGAAAGTGCAGCAATCCAACCAGGAGCAGATGCGTTTTTTTACGCATATTTCCCATGAGTTCAAAACCCCTCTGACACTAATCATCACTCCGCTCGAGCAGATGATGAAGGAGGTGAGCTCCAGGAGCACCCACTACAGGACATTGTTGCTGATGAAGCGGAATGCACAACGGCTGCTGCACCTGATCAACCAGCTGATGGAAGTGCGAAGGATCAAAACAGGGAAGGTGGAGCTGAAGGCATCCCGGGGCGAGCTGGTGGGATTTATCGAGAACATCGCCCAGTCGTTTTACGGACTGGCCGCACAGAAAGAGATCATTTTTGAATTCAATGCGGCCCCAGGTTCCCTGACCAGCTATTTTGACAGGGACAAGATCGAGCACATCCTCTACAACCTGCTTTCCAATGCGTTCAAATTCACTCCTGAAGGGGGACAGATCATCCTGAACGTGAGAAAGGTGAAACAAAAAATGATCCTTCAGGGAGATGTGGCCATCGTCGGTCCTCCCGACAACAGGCTGCCGGAGGTGCATGATTTCGCCGAGATCAGCGTGATGGATACAGGCTGCGGGATCGATGCAACCGAGCTCAGGAACATCTTCAGGCGGTTTTTCAGGATTCCCGCGGGGGACGAATCCGGGAACCAGGGGACGGGGATCGGGCTGTACCTGGTGAAGGAGCTGGTCAGAACCCATAAGGGACAGCTTTATGTGAACAGCACCAAAGGGGGAGGGACCACCTTTACGGTGCTCCTGCCCCTGGGCAGCGAGTTCCTTTCCCTGGGTGAGATCATCGATGCCGGCCAGTTGACGGGAAAGACAATGCCGAAATTGCATCTGGACCTTCTGGCACCTTCACCAGGTCATCCGAAGAAAGAACCGGAGCCGCAGATCACCCCGCTGAACCACGGGAAGAAATCGGATTCTCTCGTCCTGCTGGTCGATGATGATGCGGATATGCTCCGGTTCACGGCCGGTTACCTGGCCGGGGCTTTTAATGTGATCACCGCACAGGATGGTTTGGAAGGACTCGAAAAGGCACGCCGGTTGATGCCCGATCTGATCATCTCCGATATCCTGATGCCGGGACTGGACGGAATGGAGCTCTGTGCCCGGCTGAAGTCCGACATGACCACCTCCCATATCCCTATCGTCCTGCTCACCTCCAGGTCCGAAGCGGAGGATTTCCTGGAAGGGATGGAGTACGGTGCCCTGGATTATATTGCAAAGCCTTTTGACATTGAAATCCTTGAGGCCAAGGTGCGAAATCTGATCAACAACCAGGAACGGCTCAAACGGCTCTACACCTCCACGCGAATGGAGGATCTGATCAATGCAAAAAAAGTGAAGGTGCAGGACCATTTCCTCCAGAAGGTGATCCGGACCGTGGAACTGCAGATGAACAACCACCAGTTCGGAGTGAAGGAGCTGGCCGAAGAACTTTGCATCAGCAGGAGCCTCCTCCACAAAAAGCTCATCTCCGCCGTCGGCCAGTCGGCCAACAGTTTCATCAACTCCGTCCGGCTGAAGCAGGCAGCCATGCTGCTGCTGGAGGGAGACCGGAAAGTATCCGAGATCGCCTTCGAAGTGGGATTTAATGATCCCAAATACTTCAGCAAGATCTTCAAGAAACATTTCGGGAAAACCCCCTCGGAATTTGTGGAGGCGAATATCTCGGTGAATACACAATTCTCCACTTAAATTACAGGAAAGTCTACCCCTTCCAGTCGCCCCGGGATTAAATTTATTTATGGTTACCTGCATGCATTGCATGCAGCCGGACTGCTTGAACCACTAAACAAACCATACATCTATGAAAAACAATCGCATGGTCCTGCATGCCGCACGGGTGTTGATCCTCCTGTGGTGCACTGCGGGAATTTCCTATTCACAGCAGCTTACCGTTACCGGGAAGGTCACCGATGCCTCATCCGGGACGGGGATTCCGGGCACCAACATCACGGTACAGGGGACCACCACCGGTACCATCACTGATGCCGGGGGAAACTACACCCTCGATGTGCCCTCGGGAGATGCCGAACTGGTATTCTCATTCGTGGGGTATGTGAAGCAGGTTGTCCCGGTTCAGGGAAGAAACCGGATCGATGTGCAACTGGAAGAGGAGATGATCGCACTGGACGAGCTGGTAGTGGTCGGTTACGGTACCCAGCGAAAGAGCGATTTGACGGGTGCGGTGGCAGTGGTGGAGACCGAGGATATCGAGCGGGTGGCCACCAACGACATTTCCAGGGCCCTGCAGGGCCAGACCACAGGGGTGCAGGTCCATGGCAGCGGCGAGCCCGGGGCCAATCCCATCATCAAGATCCGCGGGGTCAGCTCATTCAGGAACAATGGTCCCCTTTACGTGATTGACGGGGTCCCGGTGGTCGGTACGGCCGACTTTACCACCGCCGAGATCGAATCCATCCAGGTGCTGAAGGATGCCTCGGCCAGTGCCATCTACGGGTCAAGGGGGGCCAACGGGGTGATCATCATCACCACCAAGCGCGGCCAGCCGGGCAGCGTCAAAGTCACCTATGACGGGTACTTCGGAGTACAGAACGTGGCCAGGCGGATGGAAGTGACCAACCGGGAACAGTTCCAGGAAATGAACAACCTGGCCAGGATGAACGACCGCAGCTGGCCTGCCCCCGCCAACGACTCCACATCCCCGTTTTTTGTGGACAGCATCGACACCGACTGGCAGGAGGAGGCTTTCAGGACCGGTTTCATCAATGAACACACCCTGTCCATCTCCGGGGGGAGCGAGCAGTCCACCTACAATGTGATGATGAACTACTTTGACCAGACGGGGACCATCGAGGGACCCGGTCCGGCTTACAAGCGGTATGCCTTCCGGGTCAATTCAGATACCCAGAAGGGCAGGTTCAAATTCGGTGAATCCATGTAC
>DSDZ01000269.1 GCA_011048475.1 Bacteroides sp.
CATTTCAGCTTTCCGCACTGACCCGCCAGCTTCTGCGGGTTGAGTGCCACTTCCTGGATGCGGGCGGACTGGGTGCTTACAGAGACAAAACTGGTGATAAAGGAGGAACAGCACAGCTCCCTTCCGCAGGTCCCGATCCCCCCGATCCGGCCGGCTTCCTGCCTGGCTCCTATCTGTCTCATTTCAATGCGGATCCGGAACGTTTCGGCAAGCACTTTGATCAGCTCACGGAAATCGACCCGTTCATCCGCGATGTAATAAAAAATTGCTTTTGTATTGTCCCCCTGGTATTCCACATCCCCGATCTTCATGTTCAGACCGAGGTCCGCAGCGATCTTTCTGCTTTTGAGCATGGTCTCCTCCTCCAGGGAAACGGCCTCCCTCCACTTGTCTATGTCCACCGGCTTCGCCTTCCGGTAGACCTTCCGGAGATCTTCGGGATCCCCTTCAAATTTTGTCTTCGGACGCTTCTTCTCCACGATCTCCCCCGCCAGGGTGACAACCCCGATATCGTGCCCGGGTGATGCTTCCACGGCGATGATATCACCCCTTTTCAATCTCAGCCCGTTCACGTTCCTGTAAAAGCCCTTTCTGGTGTTCTTGAAACGGACCTCCACCACCTCCGGGATCTCCGACGGAGAGACCTCCCTCATCCAGTTGAAGCTGTCAAGCTTTGCGCATGAGCTGAAATAAAAAGAGACCCTGTCGGAATTATCCCCTCCGATATCAAGTTGCTTCTCCGAGCAACATCCCCTTGCCTTCAGGCTTTCCATAATAAGAATTGCAGGTATTGACGATCCATGGCAAAAATAGCGATTCGGTTCCCCAAATCAAAACCCTCTACCCGGTAACGGGAGACTTCTGCATCAGCAGCCTGACCGCGCTGATTGAAAGGTCCATCAACACGATCCTGGCATTTCCGTTGGCCTCGATATGGTTCGCAGCCAGCGTGAATGATTCCACCAGTTCCCGGATATTTCCTTCATGAATGAACAGATTGAATTTTTCAGAAAATTCCGCCTCTTTTGCCGACATATAATTTAACCGGTCCTGCTTCATCCGGAGGATGAAATTCTCCCTCAGAAGCCTGATGGAGTAGTCCAGCAGCTGTTTCTGCCGTTCCCTTCCCAAAACCGCCACCCGGTCCACCCAGTCGCTGATCGCGATGATCTCGCGCTTGTAGCACAGCCTCATCAAACCTTTAAAATAATCAAAATAAACCTGCTCCTGCTCGTCCTGCTCCAGGGTCTGCAGGGCAGTGTTGAAATTCCCGTTGGCCTTCCGGATGGCATCCTCCACCAGGGCGGGATCGGCATCCGAACGTTTCGACAATCCTTCCCTGATCTTTTCCTCTGAAAGCGGAGGGACGAAAAGCAGCTGGGTCCTGCTCAGGATGGTCGGCAGGATCTGGTCCGTATTTTCAGAGACCATGAAGATGATCGTCCCCTCCGGCGGTTCTTCCACCAGCTTGAGCAAACTGTTGGCGGCTGCCGGGTGCAATTTCTCGGGAAGCCAGATGATCACCATCCTGAAGGCCGACTCGTAGGGTTTATATCCCAGCTTCCGGATGATCTGCTGGCTTTCGTTCTTGCTGATGAACCCCTGCTTGTTTTCCGCCCCGATGGCTTCATACCACTGGTATTCGGAAAGATAGGGATTTGAAAGGAAGGCCTCTCTCCATTGCTGAATGAAATCATCGGTGACCGGCTTCCCGGTCACCCGCTGGGTGTTCATCACGGGAAGCACGAAATGCAGGTCGGGATGAACCAGCTTCCCGAACTTCACGCAGGACGGGCAAACCCCGCAGGAGTCCCTTTCCTTCCTCTCCCTGCATGATGCGTACTGCGCGAGTGCCACGGCGATGGCCAGCTTCCCGGTCCCCGGGGGACCGAAAAACAACATGGCATGGGGGATGCGGTCATTCCTGACCCATTCGAGGAGCCTTCGCTTTATCTCCTGTTGTCCGATGATATCACTGAATAACATTATGCTTTCCGGTCTGTAAATGTAGCCAAAAAGATTTTCTTTCTTACCTTTGGATTTCCGAACCGTATCAGAATTTCATCCATAAAATTCTTTACTATGCAAACGATTGATAATTACAATTTTAATGGAAAGAAGGCCATCATCCGGGTGGACTTTAACGTGCCGCTGGGGGCACAATACGAAGTGACCGACGACACCCGCATCCGCGGGGCACTTCCCACCATCAGAAAAGTGTTGCAGGACGGCGGATCCGCCATCCTGATGTCCCACCTGGGACGTCCCAAATCGGGACCGGAAGAGAAATTCTCACTCAGGCATGTGATCCCCGTTCTGTCAGAGCACCTGGGGAAGGAGGTTCTTTTTGCACAGGACTGCATCGGCGAAGAGACCCGGTCCATGGCTGCGAACCTGAAGCCCGGGGAAGTGCTGCTCCTGGAAAACCTCAGGTTCCATTCGGCCGAAGACAAGATCAAAACGGATGAGGAGAAAGCGGCCACAAGGGAATTTGCAAAGAAACTTTCAGCATACGCGGATGTCTATGTAAATGATGCCTTCGGAACGGCCCACCGTGCCCATGCCTCCACAGCGGTGATCGCAGATTTTTTCGACGATGCATCGAAGATGTTCGGCTACCTGATCAACAAGGAAATCGATGCCATGGACAAAGTGCTGCACCACGCGGAAAAACCCTTCACGGCCATCATGGGCGGGGCCAAGGTTTCGGATAAGATCCAGGTGATCGAAAACCTGCTGGACAAGGTGGATAACCTGATCATCGGCGGCGGAATGACCTATACTTTCATCAAGGCCAGGGGGGGTGAAGTGGGAAATTCACTGTGCGAGGAGGAGTTGCTGGATGTGGCCAGAGACCTGGTGATAAAGGCCGGGCAAAAAGGAGTGAACCTCTTGCTGCCGGTGGACCAGGTGCTGGCCGACAAGTTCGAGAACGACGCTGCCACTGAAGCAGTTTCCATTGACAGCGGCAGGGAGGGGTATATGGGACTGGATATCGGGAATGAGACCATTGCCCTGTTCACCCGGGTGATCATGGATTCAAAAACCATTCTCTGGAACGGTCCCATGGGGGTCTTCGAGATGCCCAATTTCCAGAAAGGAACCGTGGACATTGCGAAAGCCATCGCCGCATCCACCGAAAAAGGAGCCTTCAGCCTGGTGGGAGGCGGGGACTCGGTAGCTGCCGTGAACAAATTTGGTCTGGCCGACAAGGTGAGCTATGTCTCTACCGGAGGCGGGGCCATGCTGGAATACATCGAAGGCAAGGTCCTGCCGGGCATCAAGGCCATCCGGGGATAACAACCTCTGCGCTGTGATGAATCCTGCGCTGCCACAGGCCATTTTCCGGATCAATACAGACAATGCCTTCAGGGCCGCCGCCCTGGAGGTTTTTCATTTCCAGGCCGCTCACAATCCGGTCTACCGGGAGTATCTCTCCAGGCTCGGGGTTGATGCTGGCAGGATCGCGAAGATCGAGGAAATCCCGTTCCTTCCCGCCGGGTTTTTCCGGACCCACAGGGTCCTGTGCGGGAGCATGGAACCTGAACTGGTTTTTGAAAGCAGCGGGACCACCACAACCACTCCCTCCAGACACCATGTGGCCGATGCCTCTCTTTACAGATCCAGCCTCTCCCGTACTTTCAGACAATTTTACGGTCCTCCGGAAAAATACTGCTTCCTGGCGCTGCTGCCATCATACCTGGAACGGAAGGGTTCCTCCCTGGTTTATATGTTGGATCACTTAATCCGTCAGTCGGGTCATTCCGACAGCGGGTTCTACCTGGGCCGGCTGGACGGGCTGGCCGGTATGCTCGAACGCCGCAACGGGGACCGCCATCCCACCCTGCTGCTGGGTGTGAGCTTCGCACTGGCAGACCTGGCGGAGAAATACCCCGTGGATCTGGGTGATCATATCATCGTGATGGAGACCGGCGGGATGAAGGGACGGCGGAAAGAAATGGTCCGCAGCGAGCTGCACAGTTTGCTATCTGACGCTTTCTCACTCTCGACCATCCACTCCGAGTACGGGATGACCGAACTGCTTTCCCAGGCGTATTCATCCGGTGAGGGACTCTTCCGGTGTCCCCCCTGGATGAGGGTGATGGCCCGCGATCCCAACGACCCGCTGACCATTCTGACGCACCCGGAGGATGACCTCCGGGGCGATCCGGAAAAAATTCCTGTAAAAGGCGGGCTCAATATCATCGACCTGGCCAACCTTTACAGCTGTGCCTTCATTGCCACAGACGACCTGGGGAAAGTACATGAAGATGGCAGCTTCGAGGTGACCGGCCGCTTTGACCATTCCGATGTCCGAGGGTGTAACCTGATGGTGCCCTGATCATCCTGAATTCGACTGGACAGCCCCGTCCTGCGCTAAAAATTGTTCTTCACCGATATGACCTGGTACCCAGATGCCACCAGTTGCCGTACATGTCCCGGAAGGTGGCACCATGGCCGGTCCCCCGGGCAAATCCCCCGGGTTTAAATGAGAAGGGATTGTGCTCCTGGTACAGGAAAGGTCCGAGGGGGTGGACCCGATCACCAGCAGGGTGTCCCCCCTGGCCAGCACCTCCGGTGCGCAAAGATCATCATACACCTGGTGATAAGGCTTGAGAAAGCTCCTTGGCACAAATTCCCATCCCGCCATGTCATCGCTCCACCAGTAACCGTACTGGTTGGTGGAGAAAAGAAAATAGTGCCCGTCAAACAGGGTGATCACAGGATCGGCCGTGGTGCGGTGCTTTCCCTGTTCCGTAAAATCGGGGATGGCGTTGCAGGCATAATCAATGTTGAGCAGATTGCAGTAGGTGCGCGGCTGGGTTATTGATACCGCCACCAGCGTCAGCTGCAGGACCGTTCTCATAATGATCACTCCTGACTTTTGCCTATCAATCTTTCACGATCTTTTCGCTTCAATCCCTGGACCACCAGTTCGTAAGAGTGGTCGATCAGTTCCAGGACCAGGTCACGTGAGATGCCGCCGGTGAAGTACACCGAGTTCCACTGGGCTTTGTTCATATGCCAGCCGGGCCGGATATCTTCATATCGTTCCCTCAGTTCAATGGCCCTGTCCGGGTCGCATTTCAGG
>DSDZ01000053.1 GCA_011048475.1 Bacteroides sp.
GAATAAATACGGAAAAACGGGACTGGAACTCTACAAACTGGCCGGGAGCGGCGACAGAGAAGCCATCGCCGCTTTTGAAGAGCTGGGCCGGAACATCGGGGAACTGATCAACCTGACCATCTATATCCTTGCCCCGGAAGCCTTTGTGATCGGGGGATCGGTGGCCGGCGCCTGGGAATTCCTGGAGGGGCCCATCAAAAGGGAAGTGGACCGTTTTCCGGTGGCCCTGATCAGCAAAAAAGTAAAAATCCTGCGTGCGCAACTGGACAACGCCGGCCTGTACGGGGCAGCCGCGCTCTGCATATCGCAAATGTAACCCATTGATGAAACCTGAAGAGATCGCACTTCAATTCGCCACCCGGGGCACCATTAAAGAGGTGTTGCCGCATGGCGGCGGACATATCAACGACAGCTACCGCCTGGTGAATGCTTCTGAGGATGAGCCGGATTACCTGCTGCAGCGGATCAACCATTACGTATTCAGGAACGTGGACCTGCTGATGAAGAACATGGCCCTGGTTACGGAGCACATTTTAAGGGTGCAGCAGGAACGCGGAACGGGGGACCTTCACAGGAGAACGCTTACCATCATTCCCACCAGGGACGGAGAATCCTATCTCAGGATAACGGATCCGGAGGAAAGCTACTGGCGTGTCCTTAACTACATTGAGGATCACCATGTTTTTGAGAAAGCCCCGGATCCCGGGATCGCCTACGAAGGCGCCCGCATGTTCGGGGATTTCACCCGGATGCTTTCGGGCCTGGATGCTTCCGGCCTTGGAATTACCATTCCCAGGTTCCATGACCTGAAATGGAGGATCTCCAACCTGCGGAAGAGCATCGAAGAGGACACGGCCGTACGGGTGAAGTTCGTGGAGGATGAGATCCGGTACATCGAATCAAGTCTATCGCTGATGAGCACTGTCCAGGAGCTGGGCGAGAAAGGGGCCATCCCGTCACGGGTGACCCACAATGACACCAAGATCAGCAATGTGCTGTTTGACGGGAACCGTCGCGGATTGTGCGTGATCGACCTGGATACGGTGATGCCGGGTTATGTGCACTTCGATTTCGGCGACGGGATCCGCACCTTCACCAACACGGGTGAAGAGGATGACCGGGATCCAAACAACGTGCGGATGGACCTTGACATGTACCGGGCGTTTGCATCGGGATTCCTGGAATCGACCCGCGAGGTTCTTACCCGGGCCGAGCTTGACTCCCTTGTATACGCGGGGGTGCTTTTCCCCTATGAACAGGGGGTCAGGTTCCTTACCGATTATCTTTCCGGGGACGTATATTACAAGACCCGGTACAAAGAGCACAACCTGGTCAGGACCAGGGCCCAGCTGAAGCTGGCACAGGACGGGGAATCGAAGCTGGAGCAGTGCAGGAAGATCATCCGGGAACTAACCTGATGTACATGATGGCCCAGAAAATACTAATTGTCCCGAAAGTAAGGAGCTGGGAGCAGGCGCTCACCGCTGACGGGATCATGCGGGAGGGAGATTCGCTGGATAACCGGAACTGGGTGGACGCCGGAGAGGTAAGTGTGCGTTTTCTCATCTGTCACGACGGATCGGATATCTTCCTGCAATATTTCGTGGAAGAGCCGCAGGTGAGGGCCACCCATACCCGGTTCAACGATCCGGTTCACGAGGACAGCTGTGTGGAGTTCTTCATTGCCTTCCAGGGAGAGCAGGAACGCTATTACAATTTCGAGTTCAACTGCATCGGGACCATGCTGGGCGGATACGGCAAAAGCCGGCAGGAAAGAGACCGGTTCTCCGAAGAGGTCCTGCGGCAGATCACCACCATTCCTTCACTGGGGAAAAAGCCATTCGGTTTGAGGGAAGGGCCTGTTATCTGGAAACTTTCCATCAGGCTGCCGGCCGGTGTTTTTATCCACAGCGGAATCGACGACCTGACAGGAAGGCAGGCCTCGGCCAACTTCTATAAGTGCGGCGACCGGCTGGACAATCCCCATTATCTTTCGTGGGCAGCGGTGAATACCCCAAAACCTGATTTCCACCAGCCCCGCTATTTCGGCAAACTGGTGTTCCGGTAAACCGGTTAAACAGAAAGTGCCATGGCAGACCAGTCCCGCAGGGCATATTCCGCAAAGGTTTTCAAGAAAATAACCAGGAAAGTCGGGACCACCATCAGGGACCACATCATGATCGGAGAAGGAGATCATGTGCTGGTTGGCCTGTCAGGTGGCAAAGACTCCCTGATCCTTCTGGAAGCGCTTGCGGAGAGGAAGAAAGCGGCTCCTTACCCTTTCAATCTCTCTGCAGCCCATGTGGCCGCGGAAGGGATCGGGTATCACATCGACAGGGCGAAACTCGAATCCTTCTGCCGGAACCTGGACGTCCCGTTCCATTACCAGACCATCAAACCGGACCTGGAAAAGGATCCTGCCAAATCGGCATGCTTCGTCTGCTCATGGCACCGCCGCAAGGCCCTTTTTGCACTTACCAGGGAACTCGGGTACAACAGGCTGGCCCTTGGCCACCACAGGAAGGACGCTGTGGAAACCCTCCTGCTGAATATGGTCTATCACGGTTCAATCAGCTCACTGCCCTATTCCCTTGAGATGTTCGGGGGCCGGATCCGGCTCATTCGTCCCCTCATGGATCTGGATGAAAGGCTGCTGGAGGATTATGCCGCAACGGCCGGCCTGGTACAGGTGGAAAGGAGCTGTCCCCTTGAGAACCACTCAAAACGTAAGCAGATGACAGGGCTTATTGATGAAATCGAGAAGATCCACGGCCGCGGACCCTACAATGTTTTCAGGTCAATGGATAAGATCTGCCGCGAATACCTGCCCCGGGCCAAACCCGGAGAGCTGCCCCGGACCAAAAGTGGCCGGGATGATTAAATTATGTAAATTGGCATAGTTTATGTACCCCTAAACCCGAACATGATGAAAAATTCAACACATATCTGGTTGACCGGTCCGGTCATTCTTGCTTCCCTGCTATTTACCGGGTGTGTATCCGAACCGATTCCGTCTTTCACAGCCGATCAGACCACGATCGATGAAGGGGGACAGGTGCAATTCACAGACCAGTCCACGAACCATCCGTCTGCATGGATGTGGAACTTCGAAGGGGGAACCCCTTCTTCATCCCGTGAGCAGAATCCGGCCGTCACCTATGCGAAAGCAGGACAATATAACGTATCGCTGGAGGTGAGCAACCGGGGCGGAGCGAACCTGATTACAAGGAACAACTACATCACAGTGAATGCTCCCACAACAGATCTGACCTTCAGGAACAAAACCTATACGGAGATACAGATTACCCTGGGAGGTGTCGCAAAGACCATTTCCAGCGGTGGTGAGGTGACGTACAATGATATCGAAGGTGAAAGTGTTTCGTTTTATGCGGAAACCTCCGGCACGACCGCACAGGGCGCTGTGCTTGGTGTGGAACTTTACTGGTCCTTTGATGTTGATCTGAACGGCGGTACCGCGGTTCAGGACCTGAATGTGGGTACCGATTATTTTTTCCTCTACATTACGAACAACGGAACCCATGTCCTGAGTCCCCTGGAGATCGATGACGGCTCGGCAGAATTTTTTACCGAGGAGGTGACGGTTCCCGCAGACGGAGTCAAGTACCAGATCGGGTATTATCATGCCTGGGACCAGACGCAGGTGCGGGCGTATTATGAAGATGACCCTGAAAACTACACGTACTGGAACCACAATGAACATTTCTCTTTTCCGAATACGATGAACCAGAATGTGAGTTTGTCGAACCAGTTTAAAAAGTCTGTTGCGGAAGAACCGGGGAGGCATCCGGGCACCATCCGATCCGGGGACCTGCTGCCTGCCGGGGATGATATCCCCCGTGCTGTCCCCCCTGAAGGGGCCATCCAATATTTTGCGAGTGAAAAATGATGAAATTCAGGGGCTTGAAAAAATACAGGTTTTATTTATTCGCCGGGGTCGCCGTAGCGATCGGGTTGGTATTGCTCTTTAACAAGGTGCTGGTTGCTGGCCTGGTCACCCTTGGCATCGGCGCACTGATCCTGGCTCTCTGGGAATTTCTGCTGAAGCAGAAGGAGCATGAAATCGACTTGCTGAACAGCGAGATCCAGCAGATGAAAAGTGAAAACCAGGCCCTGCGGCAGGATGTGGATGAGCTGACCGGCCGGAAACTGAACATTACGGAGATCCACGAGATCCTCGACCTGGGACTCATCGAAGTGGATACCAGTTTTAAACGGACCGTGAACAAAAGTTTCAGGGTGGACGATAAGCACGTCCAGTTCATCGGTGTGCTCAATGTGGACTTCGTGGCGAAGTACGGGGTGGACATCCGGAAACTGAAATACAAGGTGGACGAGGAGAGGCAGGAAATCAGCATCGCCAATGCCAATCCCCAGTTCCTCTCCTTCTCCAGGAGGAACTGCGTGTGGGAGATTGCCGAGATCCTGGAATACAACAAGCCGTTTTTCGGTGCAAAGCGGTGGAACACAAATCCCAAGCTTGATAAGCTGGCCGCCCAGATCAAGGAAGAGATCAGGATGAAGACCGAAAAAGAAACCGAAAACGGTCCCGAGGAGCTGAACTGGGTGCTCTGGCCGCTGAGAAAACATGTGGAGATGGCCCTGGAGCTGATCCTGGGAGCCAAAGGGTATAAGATCAGGCTCACAGAACTGGACAGCGGAGACTACAAACCTTTGAACCCCCATGCGGAGGAAACACCCAGGCTGAAGGAATCCAACCGGCAGACGACCTGAAAAAGCGCAACCGCTTACCTGGAATCGAACCTGGCAATTTCCTTTTTTCCCAGCTCCTCTTTCATCCGGCGGACCCTGCTGTCATGCCGGACGCCTGTAAAACCTGAAATGACTTCCATCGGAATATCCAGCGCTAGTGCATGGGCAATGAAAGTATTCACGGCAATCCCGGCTGTGATCCGCTCATGAAGAGGGACATCGGTCTCTCCGGCTTTCACCGGTTTTACCTTCCTGTTCAGGCCTGCTTCCATTGCGATCCGCTTCAGGTATTTATTCACGGTGATCACACTCATTGCCGGGAAAGCCGTATTATCCATGTAGTACCTGTGCTCATA
>DSDZ01000438.1 GCA_011048475.1 Bacteroides sp.
ACTCAATTATGAAGGACCTTACCAGCACTACCAGCTGTTCAATGAGGCACGGGCCAGGCATTACGGGAACCATTTTGAGCAGAAGGGATTTCCGGCGGCCACCGGGATCGGTACCAGCGGGACAAAAATACTCATTGAATACATCGCCGTGTCAGGATCCGGTGTTGTTACCATCCCCATCGATAACCCGGAGCAGGTGCCTGCATACAGGTATCCACAGGAGTATCTGAAGGGAGAGGCAGTGGAACGGTTGAAATCCACCCCGAAGTTCGAGAGAGGACGCTACTTATCGGTGAACGGCAGGGACATGGTCTTTGTATCGGGTACAGCCGCCATCCGGGGACCGAATGTAGTCTATCCCGAAAATTCCGACCTGCAGACCCTGTACACCATTGACAATATCGAACAGCTCGTTTCGAAAAAGAATCTTGAGAAGCAGGGGATCCGGACAGACGAACTGGCGTTTGACTATGTCCGGGTGTATCTCAAGGACAGGAATGATTACCCGGTGGTTTTGAAATACTGCCGCGAAAAATACGGCGAGGTGCCCTGTGTCTGGATTGAGGCGGATATCTGCCGTGACGAGTTGATGGTGGAAATAGAAGGGCAGCTGGTCAGGAACCATCCTCAGGCTTTGAAATAAGGATCTGATCCCCTATTTTTATACTCCGGACCACGGCGAATCTGCCATGGCATACAGTGCTCCGTTCATGAAAAATTCAAAAAACCTACGCCGATGAAAGCCCTGCAAATTCTTACAATTTGTCTCGTGACAACACTGACGGGAACAAACCTCCGCGGAGAGAACGGCTACAGGCTCTGGCTCAGGTATGCTCCTGTAACGGACCCGCAGCACAAAGAATACGTCAGCGGGATCCTGGAGCATGTGGTGATCTCGGGCGCCAATCCAACCGCGGAGGTGATCGCGGAGGAGATCAGGAAGGCGGGCCTGGGGATGCTTGGCTCACCCGCCGTCTGTTCAGGAGACTTCTCCGACCGCGCAAGCCTGCTGATCGGCACCCCCAAAGACTGCGCACCCCTGGCTACAGAGATAATGAAAAAACAGCTTGAAGGACTGGGGGGCGAGGGATTCTATATCGGTCATGTTTCGCACCGGGGGACAGAATACCTGGCCGTGGCGGCCAATGAACCGGTTGGAGCGCTTTACGGGACCTTCCATCTGCTCAGGGTGCTGCAGGAAGGTTCGGTCCTTGCGGACCTGCCCGTGAAAGAGGTTCCCAGGATCAGGTACAGGCTCCTGAATCACTGGGATAACCTGGACCGGACGGTCGAAAGGGGGTATGCCGGCTTCTCCATCTGGGACTGGCACAAGCTTCCCGTATACATCGATCCCAGGTATGTGGATTATGCGAGGGCCAATGCCTCCATAGGCATCAACGGGACGGTGATCACCAATGTGAATGCCAATGCGTATGTCCTGTCATCCCAGTATATTGAAAAAGTGGCCGCCCTGGCCGGTGCGTTCAGGCCATACGGGCTGAAGGTTTACCTGACGGCACGTTTCAGTGCTCCCGTGGAACTGGACGGGCTCCCCACCGCCGACCCGCTGGTCCCCGAGGTGCGCAAGTGGTGGGCGGATAAGGCGAATGAGATTTATACCGCCATCCCCGATTTCGGGGGTTTCCTCGTGAAGGCCAATTCGGAGGGACAGCCCGGACCGCAGAATTATGACCGCACCCATGCCGACGGTGCAAACATGCTGGCCGAAGCAGTGGCTCCCCACGGAGGGATCGTCATGTGGAGGGCATTCGTATACAGCGCGGACATTGACGTGGACCGTCACAAGCAGGCGTATGACGAATTTGTGCCCTATGACGGGGAATTCAGGGACAACGTGTTTGTACAGGTGAAAAACGGTGCCATTGATTTCCAGCCCCGCGAACCTTTCCATCCCATGTTCGGAGCCATGCCGGAAACCGCCCTGGCCCCTGAATTCCAGATCACACAGGAGTATCTGGGACAGGGGACGCACCTGGTGTACCTCGCCCCCCTCTTCAAGGAGTGCCTCGATGCGGATACATACCGGCCCGGCAAAGGGGCGACCGTGGCCCGCATCATCGACGGATCGCTTTACGGGCGTGACCGCTCTGCCATGGCAGGGGTGGCCAACATCGGCACAGACATCAACTGGACCGGACATCCATTCGGACAGTCGAACTGGTATTCTTACGGGCGACTGGCATGGGACCATCAACTATCTTCTGAACAAATTGCCGAAGAATGGATCCGGCTTACCTTCGGGGCCGATCCTTCACTGGTTGAAACGATCAGTGAGATAATGCTCTCATCCAGGGAGGCAGCCGTGAATTACATGACCCCGCTGGGTTTGCACCACATCATGGCCGAGGGGCACCATTACGGCCCGGGACCGTGGGTGAGCAGGGGACGGCCGGACTGGACATCGGTCTATTACCACAGGGCCGATTCGGCCGGGATCGGGTTCGACAGGACCGCCTCGGGAAGCGATGCACTCGGTCAGTATGCTCCTGAAATAGAGAAAGCATATTCCGATCCGGAAACCTGCCCGGATGAATACCTGCTCTGGTTCCATCACCTTCCGTGGGATTACACCATGAAGTCCGGGAATACCCTGTGGGAGGAGCTCTGCCTGCGATATGACCGGGGAGTGAAGATGGTATCCCGGATGATGGACAGGTGGATCACGGTGGAAAACAGGGTCGACAGGGAACGGTACGGTCAAACCCTCATGCTGCTGAAGATACAGGAAGAGGAAGCCAGGTGGTGGAGGAATGCATGCCTGCTTTACTTCCAGCAATTCTCCCAAATGCCTTTCCCGGAGGAGATGGAGCAGCCTGAAGGGGACCTGCAGGAATACATGAAGGGCAGATCGCCCTATCCCCCGAGCGGAAGGAGGCGCCGGTAAGCAGGCAGCCGGCCGGGTGCGTCAGGCGGATGAACGGTATTTCAGCACTGTGTCGAACATGGCAATGACCTGTTCCGGGGGGACATCCGCAAGAATGTTATGGATCGCCTGGAACACAAAACCCCCTTCCCCTTTCATCGTCCGGATGCGCTCCCTCACATGGGTTTCCATTTTCTCAAGGGATGCACCTGGAAGGACCGACCGGGTATCGCATCCGCCGCCCCAGAAGGTGATCCGTCCCCCGTATTTGCTTTTCAGCGACGGCAGGTCCATTCCTCTCGCACTGGTCTGCACCGGATTCACGGCATCCAGTCCGGCTTCGATCAGATCCTCCAGAAAGGGCTCAATGGCCCCGCAGGAGTGCAGCATGATCTTCACATGAGGGGCCAGGATCCTGGCCAGTTCCCACATCTTCCTGTGATAAGGCTGATAATAGAGGCGGTACATGCCGGGATCGATCAGGGGTCCCTGGTTGGAGCCCAGGTCATCCCCGAAGACCATCACATCGATGGAAGGTCCGACCGCTGCGAGCCATTTCTCCATTTCCCTGCAGTAGATCCCGCACAGCTTCTCTGACAGCCGCAGTACGGCGTCGGGGTACATGGCCGTATAGCACAGGTAGCGGTCCATCCCGATCAATGACTGGGGGGTTTCGAACAGGTTTCCCCCGAACAGCCCGAGAATCGCCCGGTCCGTGGATCCACGGAGCTTCTGTGCGCCTTCAGCGAGGAGCCTCCCTCCCTCCGGGTCGGGCTCCAGGTGCGAACCCGGTCCCGGGACGGCACACCAGAGGCTCCGTTTCATCTGTTCTTCCAGGTCCCCGAAATCATCGTTCTCGAAATCACGATCTGCCATGGGGAAATATATCTGCTCAAAGTAAAGACTTCCCTTTTTCTGCACCCCCAGGGGGATTCCGCTTTCGGAAAGCAGGTACCAGTCGCCCGCTTTCTCTTCCAGGCGGATCATGCCGGGGATCCTACAGGGAGTGCCGTCGGGAAGGACCCACTCCTTCCAGTCATTCTCCTCCAGCATGTACGCCCTTCCCAGTTCAACGGTATCCACCTGAAACCTTTCCAGTACGGGCTCCTCCACGATGGCCAGCTGCTGGATCATGTCATAAACGTAGATGTTGCCCGATGTGATCCCCAGGGCTTTCTTCAGCCTGGCATACGCAATGGCGGAAATTCCCGAGGAGCGGTGCCCCCCGAAGTCGACAGGGATCCTGTCCGGACTCTTAAAATCCAGTGCGGCCAGTACCCTTTGCCTGGAGTTCATTGAAGGATCGGATGGTGAATGGTCGGCTGGTCCATATCCACCCAGGGAAGTTCTTCCAGGGTGAGTACGCGGTCACTCCCGTACAGCCGGAGGGTATTCCTGAAATCCCTTCCGAAGCCGTCCGGTTCCCCCCAGCTCATGAACCAGGTCCACCGCGGCTGCTCCTCCAGCTTTTCGGGGGAGGGATTGTCGCCCACCTCACCCAGGGCGACGGGTTTTTCCCCGGCCAGTTCCAAAAGCTGGTCATAATTCACCTGATTGAACCCTTCCGAATAGACATCGGTGGCAAGGATATCCACAAAATCATCCCCGGGATAGTAGGTGCCGTGCGGATCCACCCCTTCTTTGAATTCGTTGGTGTTGTAAACCCAGATGAGGTTGTCCAGGCCGTGGAAATTCACGAACCGGTCGAACATCATTTGCCACAGTTTCTTATACCCGTTGTCTCCCTCCTTTTTGCCCCACCAGAACCATCCGCCGTTCATTTCATGGTAGGGGCGCCAGAGGACGGGCACTTTCGCGTACTGCAACTGTTTCAGGAACCAGGCGATCACGTCCACCTGCGACTTCCACCGCTCGTTCAGAAGGGTTCCGGGGGTCACCAGCTGGCTCCACTCCTCATCGGTCAGGTCGCCCTGGATGGACTCCCGGAAGGTCACCGGTTCATCCTGTGTGGGTGGTACCGCGTGCCACATGAGGGTGATCAGGAACCCTTCGTGGTGGCGGCGGATGGCCTCGTCCACGATCCGTTGCCTGTAATTGATCCCGTCCCAGTAACCGGGGAAGCTGAATCCGAAGTCCTGACCGAAGAGTGCCGGGTAGTGACCGGTCATCCGGTGCACCACCGACAGCCTGGTGGATCCCACCAGCGGGGCGCAATGCTGTCC
>DSDZ01000310.1 GCA_011048475.1 Bacteroides sp.
AGTTGTTCCACGCCAAATTCGTGCTCTTCCATGTGTTTCTGGATGCAATCTACCACCTTTGACAAAAATTCATTTTCCAAACCGTGGATTTTTGTTGTAAATGGGTCACTTTCCACAAATTCATCCTGGTACTTCTTCCGGAGACTTTTCCGCTGCTGTATGAGATTTTTCACCCTGACCCGCAATTCATCCACATCAAAGGGTTTGACCAGGTAATCGTCCGCACCCGTTTCAAGCCCCTCCAGTTTGCTTGCCTTGTCCGCCTTTGCAGTCAGCATGACCACCGGGATATGGTTGATCCGCTGGTCCTTTCTGATGCGGTTGCAAAGCTCGATGCCATCCATTTCGGGCATCATCAGGTCGGTAATGATCAGATCGGGGATGGTTTCGATGGCTGCTTCCAGTCCTGTCAGGCCATTTTCGGCCTCCTTCAACCGGTATTGATCCTCCAGGTTGGAGGAGATGTATTTGCGCAGGTCCGCATTGTCCTCGACGACCAGGATCACCTGTTTTTCAGATCTTGTTTCAGCAGGATGATCTTTACCGGGTTCAATCTCCCCTGTGATGGCTTCAGTGATCACTTCGGGCTCTATTTCGTCAACTTTCTGCATTTCATCAGCCGGTTCCACAATTTCATCTTCGTGGAATTTCTCCCCTGAAACCGGCAATGTGACAGTGAACACACTTCCCTTTCCCGGTTCGCTTTCCACCCTGATCTCACCCCTGCAGATATCCACCAGCTCCCTGGTGAGGGAGAGGCCGATCCCCGTACCTTCGTACAGTCTTGAATCTGAGGAACTCACCTGGTAGAAGCGGTCAAAGATCCTTTCCAGCTGGTCCCCGGGAATCCCTTTCCCGGTATCGCTGACGGAAATGACTGCATAACCTGGTGTTTCTGAGCCGCCGCTCATCTCCGGAACACCAGGCTCATATTTCATCCTGATGCGTATTTTTCCTCCTGCAGGGGTAAACTTGAAAGCGTTGGAAAGCAGGTTGGTGATGATTTTCTCCACTTTATCCCTATCGAAATAGACCTGTGGCGGGGTTTCGGGAAGGTCGTATATATAGTTGATGCTCCTGCTTTCGGCCAGGGAGAGGAAAGAAAGAACGATCCTTCTGATGAATTCAGAAAGGTTGCCTTCGGATACCTCCAGCCTGACTTTGCCCGTTTCCAGCTTTGAGATGTCCAGCAGCTGGTTGATCAATTGCTGAAGCCGTCTTGCATTGCGATGAATGATACCCAGCTCCTCTTTGTGTGAGGCATCCTCTTTGTCTTTTCTCCTGAGCATGTTTTCCACGGGGCCCAGGATCAGGGTCAGCGGGGTGCGGAACTCATGGGAGATATTGGCAAAGAACCGGGATTTCATCTGGTCGAGCTCCTGCATTTTTTCTACCTCTACCTGCTTCAGCTTCATGCCGGCCTTAATTCTTTCCCTGCTGAGAATAAAAAGTACAATGTACCACATCAACAGGACCACGCTGATTCCATAAAGGGTGAATGCCCACCATCTAAACCACCAGGGACGCCTTATCCTGAAGGGATATTCCACCTGGTTGCTCACTTTTCCGTCCCTTCCGAAGGCCCTCACCTTAAATACATAGCTTCCGGGTGATATATTCCTGTAATCAGCCTGATTGTCAGAAGTCATCATACTCCAGTCATCTTCCAGTCCCTGGAGAATGTATTGAAACCTGACAGATCCGGGGGCTGTCCAGTATATGGCAGAATATTTGAAAGTCAAGTGATTCAGGTTATGGGGCAATTCAAGATCAATGGGATAATTAAAGAAGGGAGCAGCATCAGAATAATAAACGTTTTTAAATCTGGAACCGGTGTCTGAATCCATCAGCCTGCCAAAGTCGATAAATTCATTGTTCAGCCTGATATCAGTTAATTGCACTTTCGGAGGAGGGGTGGAAATCTGAAAATTATTCAGATCCAGCATGGTAAGGATATGGCCCGTACCCCACCACAAACGGTCCCTGCTATCCAGACATACGGAATTTGGATTAAAGGAGACATTCTTCAATCCGTAAGAGGCCCCGAAGTTTGTGATATCCCAGGCTCCTTCTTTCTTCGGTGAAATTAAGGAAAGCCCATTGTGGGTTCCGATCCACAGCTTGCCCGACCTGTCTTCAATAATTGAAGTCACATGGTTGTTACACAGTCCCTGTTTTTCGGTAAGGGCAGCAAATGAACGGCCATCATATCGAATAATCCCATGGTTTAATGTACCCATCCAAAGGTTGCCCGGGGTATCCTCATAAATGGAATAAATAACCACTGGATCTGATGGATCTTCATGGTAATACTGGATAATGGACTCCCCGTCATATTTTAATAAGCCCATGTCAAAGGTTCCTAACCAGAGATTACCTTTTTTATCCTCAAGGATACAGGAAATAAAACCCTGTCCGGTCACTTTGTTTGATCCTCCGGGTAATTCTATTTTCAGAGAAACAGGAATAAAAGAATCGTGAGCTAATTTTTTCAATCCGTCTTTCTCAGTACCGATCCATATATTTCCTTGTTTATCAGCAAATATGCATTCCGATATTGTCATTAATTTACCCTGCTCCCAATGAAATAATTCATAATTGATCACCGAATCCCCATCCAGTTTGTCCAGGCTCCACCGGTAATTCAACCATATGTTTCCGTCCCTGTCCCGGATCATTCCGTAAATCCCGTCAGTTATCAGTCCCTGCTCTGCACGCATCACGAAAAAATGCTCCCCGTCGCAGGTATACAGGCCTCCACCGTCAGTGGCAATGCGAATACGTCCTTCATCATCCTCCAGCACAGATCTTACTGCACCTGCTCCCGGTTCTTCAAGCTGGCTGAAATACCTGAAAGAATTTGGCTGAAATTGCATGACCCCGTTTCCGGCAGTTCCCAGCCAGGGATTATTGTTTTCATCAATCAGCACCTTAATTAAATAATTGTTAAAACCATGTTCAGCCTTATAGTGGATAAAGGATTTACCGTCATGCATATTTAAACCTCCGCGAGTTGTGGCAATCCAGATTTTTCCGCCTGAGTCCTCAGCAACTGAACTTGTATGTATAAATGAAAGGATATCCGGCCAACCCGGGAAAACATTACTCCGGGAGGGGATCAATGCAAATGCAGTTCCGTCATATTTTCGTATACCCCCGTCTGAAGTAAACCACAGGTCACCCCTGGAATCCTTAAAGGCGGAGCTAAAGTCTGAGCCCACCAAATCCTGATGTGACCTGTAGAAGGTAAATTTAGTCCCATCGAATTTATAAATACCTTCTTTCTCCGATGTCCAGATATTACCCTGGTCATCCTTAGTGATCCCGGTTATTTCATGATTCATCAAACCTTCCCTTTGTCCGTAGACAGTCCAATCTGCGCCATTCACTTCCATCATTCCAGCTCCTGTGCCGATCCAGAGAGTTCCCTGTTTCGTTTCGAAAAGGGACCTTACATCAATGCATTCCGCAATCATGTAATGGGTAAAATACCGGCCGTCGTATTTCACCAATCCCTGTGGCGTTCCCAGCCAGATATTGCCCGATCTGTCTTCCAGCATGCACCTGACCTGCGCATCGGGCAATCCCTCCCTCGTGGTGAAATATTTCAGTGTCATTCCATCATAAACACACACCCCCGAACTGGAAGATCCGAACCACAGGTAACCCCTGGAGTCCTGGAACATGCTGATGATCTCCGGATCGAGCAATCCCTGCTCTGTGCTTATATACCTGACATTGAAGCCGGCCTGGTCTTTCATCCTCATGGGCATTGCCGGTATGGCTTCCGGTTGTCCTGCCCTGGTAATCACAGGGGCAAACAGGGTATCGCCGTGCTGAACCGTATAATTCCCTGAGATCAATTGCTCTGTAAAACTTTTTTTGGTTGGTTCGGGTACATGGTACACCCGCGGATGAGGTAATCCATGCATACCCGGCCTAATTCGCCTTAGTTTGGTGGTATCGGGTTCTATTTTCCACAGGTCATCAGTATAAACAGTTTTTGGTTTGTTAACAGGAATTGTATCCGGTTTGCCGGCCTTCACCCCATAAATGTTAAGCCGATCCCTGGTAATCGTATCCTTGTGCCCGGTATGCACCCTTATCGTCATATGAACAGGGATCATCGGGTCCTGCGGCTGGCGGTTTTCCTGGTGTTCAGCCTGATCCGCAGGCTGGCATGAGTAAGCAAAACAAAGTATGGCGATCCATCGCAGGCAACGGACCATTGAAGAGCAAACAGAATATTTACTGTTCAGACAATCCAGCATGTAGGAGCTTGAAATTTAGAATAAATTTATAAAATAACTATAAGAAAATCAATTGACTGTCTTCATGAATACTGATAAAAGAAGCCCCGAAGAACATGACTCCCCGGGGCTTTCAGAAAACTACCAGCCATCACCTGATCAATACTTTCCTTATTAAGGTTTTATCTGAATGGACCTGGAGGAAATGCATCCCCAGTGGCAGGTTTCCGCGGTGCAGGGAAACGGATGGCGAATTCACAGGATCGATGATCCTGACCAGCCTGCCATCGGGACGAAGGTTTCCAGCTATGTCCACTTAATTTATTAAATTTAAAGACTTTATCATTTATTGTCAAGGGGTATATGGTTTCGGATATGTCCAAGACAGGAAATAAGAAAAGGCTGCCTCCGGGGGGAAACAGCCTTTCGTATCCTGCCACCCCGGTACTGCCGGGGTTTTCGTGAAGATCAGATCTTCGGTTTGAACATCTCTTCCGATTTCAGGATCAGGTCGATGTACTGGGCGCGCTTGTAGACGAACGGATCGTTGGTGGCTTTTTTGCTCAGCTTTCCGCGGAAGGATTCTATGGAATCGTACCCTTTCTTGTCCATCCAGCCTTCGATTTCCTTCAGCATGGTTTTGATATGCTTGACCCCGTTGTGGTAGAAGGTGCTGACGCACTGAACGGCACTGGCACCTGCCAGGATCGTCTTGATCACATCGACCCCCTCGTAGATCCCGTTGCTGGCTGCCACATTGGCCCTGATCTCACC
>DSDZ01000309.1 GCA_011048475.1 Bacteroides sp.
AAACTGATCCAGTTCATCGAGGACGGCACCATCCAGATTGCGCCGCTGGCCTACATGAGGGGCCGCACCCTCGATCATGCGTTCGTGATCCTGGACGAGGCCCAGAATGCCACCCCCAACCAGTTCAAGATGTTTCTCACAAGGATGGGTCCCAGTGCCAGGTTTATTGTCACGGGAGACGATTCTCAGGTGGATCTGCCACGGCGTGAGGATTCCGGGCTGGTCCAGGCCCTGAGGATCCTGCGGGGTATCAGGGGCATATCCATCATCAGGTTCGACGACCGGGACATCATCAGGCACCGTCTCGTGAAGTCGATTGTGGATGCATACAACGGCAAGGAACGCCGGCACCAGAATTCTTCATAATAAAAACCTACCAGCTATGGCAAATGCGCTCATCGAAACCAGATTCGACCTGCCCGGACAGACAGGTCTTTACAAGGGCAAGGTACGGGATGTTTATTTTATAGGGAATGAATACCTGGTCATGGTGGTCAGCGACAGGATCTCGGCATTCGACGTGGTCCTTCCAAAGGGGATCCCTTACAAGGGCCAGGTCCTGAATCAGATCGCATCCCGGTTCCTGGATGCCACCTCCGATATCGTCCCCAATTGGAAAATTGACGAACCCGATCCGAATGTGATGGTGGGACATGTGGCCGATCCGTTCAAGGTGGAAATGGTGATCAGGGGATACCTGACAGGACATGCATGGCGTGAATACAGTTCGGGCATGCGAATCCTCAGCGGCGTACCCATGCCCGATGGCATGAGGGAGCATGACCGTTTTCCCGAACCCATCATCACCCCGGCCACCAAAGCTGAGGAGGGTCATGACGAGGATATTTCAAGGGATGAGATCCTCTCGGCGGGACTGGTATCTGAGGAAGATTATGTGCAGCTGGAATCCTACACAAAGAAACTGTTTGCCCGTGGTACCGAAATGGCGGCGGAAATGGGACTGATCCTGGTGGATACAAAATATGAATTCGGAAAAAAGGATGGAAAGATCATCCTGATCGATGAGATCCATACCCCGGATTCATCCAGGTATTTCTATGCAGACGGCTATGAGGAGCGCCAGGCAAGGGGAGAGCAGCAGAAACAGCTGTCCAAGGAATTTGTGAGGCAGTGGCTTATCAGCCGTGGCTTCCAGGGAAAGGAAGGCCAGCAGGTGCCTGAAATGCCGGATGAGTTTGTAACTGAGGTTTCCGAAAGATATATCGAGCTTTACGAGCACATTACGGGAACAGCGTTTGTCAGGGCCGATACCGACAACATGGAAGAGAGGATCCTAAATCATATCAATGATTTCATTTCAAAATAGAAGGATCCTTTTTTTGCTGCTGGGACTTGCTTTCTCCGGGATGGTGCTGTCCCAGGAGCCGGTGCCGGTCGAACGATCCAACAACAAGGTGATCCTGGAAGGCAAGGTATATTACATTCACATGGTCAAGCCCGGACAAACCCTCTATTCCATCGCAAGGGCATACGACATCTCCCAGAAGGAAATTGCCATCGAGAATCCCGGGGTTGTATCCGGATTGCAGATCGGACAGGCCCTCAAGATTCCCCTGGAACATGCCCTTGACGAGGAGATCGACACGGCGGAAGAGGTCACTTTGGCTGATTCGCTCCGGATGCACACGGTGCAGGCAGGCGAGACGGTCTTCAGCATTTCACGGATCTATCAGATTGATGCAGAATCGATCCTGAGTGCCAATCCGGGCATAGACATCAATGACCTCCGACCGGGGGATCAGCTGATCATTCCGCAGCCTTCCCGGAAGGAAAAGGAACCGGTTTACAACGAGGAAGGTTTTGCCTATCACCGGGTCAAGCGGCGGGAAACCCTCTATTCCATCGCTAGGTATTATGAGGTATCGGTTGAGGAAATCCGGGAGGTGAACCCGGAGCTGGGGTGGGGGGGGCCAAAGACCGGCCAGATCATTCGCATTCCCCTGCGCCAGGTGATCAGCCAGATCCCGGCGGCACCCGATACTTCCGCATATGATACTGCCATGCGTGCGGATGACATCCTGCCGAAACCATATCAGTATGAAGATCTGCAGGTTACACCTGCCGATCCCCGCCGGGTGTACCGGATCGCCTTCTTCATTCCGTTTGATTTCAGGGCGCCGGAGCCGCTGGATTCTCTGATCGCCGATGTGAGATCGGAATCCCGCCGGAACAGGATCATTGAGAAATACAGGATGGACCAGCGAATCCCCCAGTCGGTCAATTTCCTTGAATTTTTCGAAGGATCGCTCCTGGCCATCGATTCACTTGCGGAGACCGGGATGAAACTGGATATTCGCTACTACGATACCGGGAAAAGTGCACAGCAGACAACAAAGATCCTCAGGGATGAATCGTTGAGAACATTCGATCTGTTCATCGGACCTTTTTACCGTTCCAATCTGGAACTTGTTTCCGATTTCGCTAAAGAATACCGGATTCCACTGGCCACTCCTTTTTACTCTGAACAGGATCTGGTTTCGGAGAATCCGTTCCTCTTCCAGGTCGTCCCTTCCAGGAATGCCGAATACCGCGAGGCAGCCGGTCTCATTGCCAGCAAATATGATCACAACATTGTGTATGTCAGGGAGGAAGATACCCTGGAAGCAGAGAAACACAGGCTTTTTAAAGAGTACATTTTTGACGAACTTGACAATTACCACCCGGAGGAACCTGTGGTTTTCAAGGAGGTGGTCCTGCAACTCTCCAGGACCGACGAGATCATCCAGTCCCTCTCGGCCGACAAAAAGAACCTGGTGATCGTTCCCACACGGAACGAAGCGCTGGCAAGCCGGGTGGTATCCTCGCTCTATTTCAATCTTAAACAGTATGACATCCAATTGATGGGCACTCCTTACTGGCCAGAATTTACCTCCATCGACTACCGCTATTATCACGACCTGAGGCTCATTTTCTACCATTCGCAATGGATCGATTACCTGGATCCGGAAGTAAGCCGTTTCCTGATCGCTTACAGGAACCGGTTTTATGATGAACCCCGGTCCAGAACCGGCAAGGGAATTAATTACGGAGTGGCAGGTTTTGAAATGACATACTATTTTATCAATGCCCTGAGGATTTACGGGCCCCGGTTCATCCTTTCCCTGGACGATTACAACCCGGACCTGGTCTGCGGAGGATTCCGCTTTTCCAGGGTAACCACTTACGGGGGATATGAAAATGAAAAGGTGACCTTTTACCAGTTCACCCCCGGGATGCGCATCGAGAAGATAGAAGTACCGGAGCCACCCCGAAGGAGATTCTTTTTCAGGCCGCTGGAGGACAGGCGGAGGAAATTTCTGAATGACGAAATTGACTGGAACTAGATTATGCGGCTTTCTGATCCTGGGGATCATTCTTCTTGCAGGCGGATCATGCCGTAAAAAGGAAGTGTCCGCCCATGACAATTACGTGGTCATGGTTTCATTCGACGGATTCAGGTGGGACTATGCGGACCTGTATGACACACCCACCTTCGATGCCATGGCGCGGAACGGGGTCAGGGCGATACGGATGATCCCTTCGTTCCCCACCCAGACATTCCCGAACCACTATACCCTGGCCACGGGCCTCTATCCCGACCATCACGGAATCATCAACAACAGCTTCTATGCCCCGGAGCTGGGAGGGGTTTACCGGATTTCGGACCGCCGGAAGGTGCAGGATCCTGACGCGTATTTCGGGGAGCCGATCTGGGTGACCGCGGAAAAGCAGGGAATTCGCACCGCCTCCTATTTCTGGGTGGGCAGCGAGGCACCCGTCAGGGGAACACATCCCACCTACTGGAAAACCTACGACGGATCGATTCCCTATATGGAACGGGTCGATACGGTGATCCGCTGGCTGAAGCTTCCCATGGATAAAAGGCCCCGCCTGATCCTCCTTTATTTTGATGAACCGGACCATTCGGGGCACGATTACGGACCGGTGCACCCGGAAATGGGAAAGGTGGTGGAATACCTGGATGAAGTGCTGGCGTACCTGCGGGGTGAAATTGCGGACCTCGAATACGGCGACCGGGTGAATCTGGTCGTACTTTCTGACCACGGAATGGCATCCGTTTCGCCTCAAAGATATGTGAATCTGTATGATCATATCAAGCCGCGCTGGGTGGAGCATATCACCGGGGGCAGCCCTGTGAGCCTGGTGGATGCAGCGGCCGGATGTGAAGATTCAATTACAGTGTCATTGAATAAAGTGGAGGGAGTGATGGCCTGGAAGAAGAATGAGATCCCGGCCCGGCTTCATTATGGCAGCAGTCCGCGGTTCCCGGACGTTTTGCTGATGGCCGACAGCGGTTGGAGCATCGGCACCGGTGGGGATCCGTCGGTTTACACCGGCGGGACCCACGGATATGACAACGCATTCACACAGATGCATACCATCTTTTACGCAGAGGGACCGGATTTCAGGAAAGGCTATGTCCAGCCGGACTTCCCGAATGTGGAAGTATATGGCATCGTTGCACGGCTCCTGGAGCTGAAACCGGCCCGGACCGACGGCGATCCTGCCAGGGTCAGCGGCATGTTCTCCACACCTGACTGAGTAGCGGCTCGTTCCCGGTCCCTCTCAGGGGGGTGTCACCGCCGCGCTTTTCCCTTCCGCGATCGGTCACCGCCGCCTTTCGCAGCATACGGTATCGCTGCTGAACCTGCTGCTTCGCACCAGCTCAGGCAGCGATGACCGCATCTGCTTCAGGCAGCGGCCCCTGTTCCGAACAAATTCCGGGTGAGGGACACTATGTCACGGACCGAAGAAAGTTAAACAGGATCCATTACACTGCCAGGAGCAGGATAGAATTGAGAGACACGTTAATACGGGCGGCAGGGAGTGTCATGGTCCCGACCCGGGATCTGTTCGGTAACCCAGGCGTCAGGGACCCCGGGGCGTGTCATGGTCCAGACCGGATCCTGGTGGCAACCGCCTTTCGCAGCATACGGTATCGCTGCTGAACCTGCTGCTTCGCACCAGCTCAGGCAGCGATGACCGCATCTGCTTCAGGC
>DSDZ01000413.1 GCA_011048475.1 Bacteroides sp.
CCGCCCAATGTGGCCAACGGGACCAACCGGATTGCCATCTTTCTCCAGAACGTGGTGGGGGTGACCAGCTTTCACAGGGAGAAAGTGATGGATTTCCCCAAAGGGTTCAGGGTCGGGATCCCCGCCCTGCTGGGTGCGGTTGCGGGTGCTTTCATTGCCGTGAACATGAACGACCGGGCCATGAAGATGGCCATCGGGGGGATCATGATCCTCATGTTCTTCGTGATCCTCCTAAGGCCCAACCGATGGCTGCAGAGCCATGAGGAGCATCCGCCGCTTCCTTACTGGGTACAGGCAGTCATCTTTTTCATGGTGGGCATCTACGGGGGATTCATCCAGGCGGGGGTGGGGTTCTTTCTGTTGAGTGCACTGGTGCTCGGATCGGGTTTTGAGCTGGTCAGGGCCAATGCACTGAAGATCTTCATCATCCTGCTTTATACCCCGCTTGCCCTGGTGATTTTTTTCCTGCACAGGGATGTGCATTTGTGGATGGGACTCCTGCTGGCGGTGGGGACCATGATGGGGGCATGGATCGGGACCAAAATTGCCGTGAGGTGGGGAGCGGTACTCATCAGGTTTGTGCTCCTGGCTGCCCTGCTTATCGCAGCTGCCAAGCTGATCTGGGACGCGGTCAGGGCACTATGATGTATCTGATCCACCCATTCTCCCTGAAAGCGGCAGCCTGATCGATGGAGAAACGGCTTTCTTTGGCGGCTTTCACGACCATTTCCCAGATGCAGTTGTCGCTGTAATTGGCACTGTTCACACTCGCATTCACGACCCTTCCTTCCCGGTCCACCTGGATGTCCACGGTGACCTCGATCCTGCTGGTCACCTCGCAGCCCGATACATCCGGCTTGGGGATACTGCGGCCGGTCCGGCCCGAGCCCAGTCCCCCGAAGGTGATCCCGTCACCCAGTCCACCGCCGGTCCCGTACCGGTCCGCCCCAGGCTGTCCGCCGGGATCCCCCTGGTTCCCGCTGCCTTCCGTCACGCCCTGGGAGCCTTCCGTTTCCCCCACACCCTGCCTGCCAAAGGCATCCCTTCCGAGGTTGTTCAGCCGATCGGCCTGTTGCTGGCGCTCGCGCGCAATGCGCTCCTCTTCTTCCCGGCGTTCACGCTCGATGCGTTCCTGTTCCAGCCGCTCCCTTTCCAGTGCCTCCTGCCGCTGCCGTTCCAGCGCTTCCTGGCGCTGCCGTTCCAGTTCTTCAGGGGTAGGAGACGAGGGTGCCTTCACCCGGGTTTCTTCCACATCCTGGGTTCGTTCTGCAGCGACCGGCTGAGGAGTGGTTTGCGTACGGACGGCGGACTGTTCCTGAGGTTCCTGCATCGCGGGCAGTTCCTCGCCACCCGCCTGCTGTTCATCTCCTGCGGGTTCGATCTCCCCGAAGCCGGTCTCATCGGTGCCGAAATTGACCAGGATGCCTTCCTCTCCGGGAGGAGGGAAAGGAAAAGTCAGGCCCGAGAAGATCAGCAACAGCAAGAGCAGTGCATGGTACACGATGGTTCCGATGAGTCCTCTTTTATTGAGTTTCATGGCCTTTTGTTCAGGTTCAGCGTGATGGCTGTGTGCCCAGGATCACCTTGTACCGGTTCCTCCTGGCGATATCCAGGATCGTGAAAACCTCCTCCATGTGCAGGTTCCGGTCCGCATTGAGCCTGATGGTGGGAGCTTCCCCGTAGTTTTCCAGCTTCCTGCGAAGGATGCTTTCCACTTCCCCCAGCCGGTATTGCTGATCATCCACGTAAATCGTGTTCTCCCGGTCGATGGAAACCACGAGGACCGGGTTTGCCTGGGTCTGGTTGTTGCTTTCAGGAAGATCCACATCCCCGGCTGCAGGAACGATCAACGTGGAAGTGATCATGAAAAAGATCAGCAGCAGGAAGACGATGTCGGTCATTCCCGCCATGTTGAAGTTCTTGTTGGACTTATGTCTGGACGTGATCGCCATTACAGTTGTGTTAAGACAACGGTATAATTCCTTTCCGCCGCCACATTCATGATGCGGACCGCATCACCCACGGTGACTGCGGGGGAGGTGACCACCTTGATGGTGGGATCGGGATCACCCCGCAAACGGGCTTCAAGGACCATGCCAAGCTCACCCAGGCTGACCGTCCGCCCGTCCACGGTGATGCGGCTGCTGCTGTGGATGATCACTTCCGGAATGGTAGGTTCCGCTTCCACGGTTACCTGTCCCCGGCTCGGGAGCAGCATCTTCAGTGCGTTCGGTGCGATCAGGGTGGATGTGAGCATGAAGAAGATCAGCAGGAGAAAGACGATGTCCGTCATTCCCGACATGGCAAAATTATCAAGTACCCTGTTTCTGGGTTTCAGTGCCATCCTGCCTATTTTGCCGGTTCGTTCAACAGATCAATGAATTCCGAAGCCCCGGCCTCCATGTTGTTGATCACTTTGTCCACCCGGGCGACGAGCGTATTGTAGGCAAAGAATGCGATGATCCCCACGATGAGTCCGGCCACGGTGGTGATCAGAGCTGTGTAGATCCCTGTGGAAAGCATCCCCACGTTGATGTTGTTCCCCGCGGTGGACATCTGGTGGAATGCCTGGACCATCCCGATCACGGTCCCCAGGAAACCGATCATGGGAGCCCCGCCGGATACGGTGGCAAGGGTGGGGAGCCCCCGTTCGAGCTTATAGATCTCCAGCCTTCCCACATTTTCGATGGCCGCGTTCACGTCGTTCAGGGGACGGCCGATCCTGCTGATCCCCTTTTCGATCATGCTGGCCACCGGGTTATCGGTGGACTGGCACAGCGCGCGGGCCGAATCCACTTTCCCGTCCATGATGTAATCCTTGATCCGGTTCATGAAATTCTGGTCCACCCTGGATGCCTTTTTAATGGCGAACCACCGTTCGAAAAAGATGTAGACCGCGATCAGGCTGAGGAGCACAATGGGGATCATCACCCATCCTCCCTTGATGGCAAGGTCGATGAACGATTCTGTGGAGGTTCCCTGTATGTTGCTTGTATCCAGACTGGTGACCTGTAAAAAAACCGATAGTTCCATGAAATCTGATTTTGCGTCGAAATATATAAAAAATAACGGGATCTGCCCGTGCGTAGTATCCCCCGTTATGAAAGAATCAGGACTTTTATCAACACCGGGGATCAGTGGTGGATGAACTGGGCCTGAAGGAAATAGACTGCGGCTCCGGCCAGGTAGCCCAGCAATGCCAGCAGGGATATCTTTTTCAGGTACCAGATGAAGTCGATCTTTTCCATTCCCATGGCGGCCACCCCGGCTGCGGATCCGATGATCAGGATGCTCCCGCCCGTACCGGCACAGTAGGCCAGGAATTCCCAGAAAAGCCCGTCCTGGACGAAATAGCCCATGTATTCCTGCATCGCCGGATCGGCGATGGCGCTCAGGTTGGCCGGATCCACGATGGGATACATGCCCATGGCACCTGCCACGAGGGGCACATTGTCAACCACAGCCGAAAGCAGCCCGATGGCCAGGTCGATCAGGTAGATATTCCCCAGGTTCTCATCCAGCCAGGTGGCCAGAACGGTCAACTGTCCGGCACTCTGGAGTGCGGCAACGGCCAGCAGGATCCCCAGGAAGAAGAAGATGGTGGGGAATTCGACCCTGCGCAGAATGTTCACCACCTTGAGTTTACTCCTGATCTCGGCTGATTTTCCGTGGTGCAAAAGCTCGGTTACCAGCCAGATCACCGACAGGGAGAGCAACATGCCCTGATAGGGGGGCAGGTGCGTGATGGTCTTGAAGACAGGTACGAACAGGAGTCCAGATACACCCAGGACCAGCATCAGTTTTCTTTCGAACGGGGTGGTGTAGACCGGTTCGTCCTCCCTGACCAGCGGCCGGGTGACACACCCTTTGTGAATGAAGGAACAAAGCACCAGCGGGATGACCAGTGTGACCAGGCTGGGCAGGATCACCCTGAGGATGATTTTCACCGTGGTCACCTGTCCCCCGATCCAAAGCATGATGGTGGTCACGTCCCCGATGGGCGACCACGCTCCGCCCGCATTGGCCGCAAGCACGATCATGCTGGCAAAGAACCAGCGGGTCTCTTTTTCCGAAACCAGTTTCCGGAGCAGGGCCACCATCACAATGGTGGTGGTGAGGTTGTCCAGGACCGCGGACATGAAGAAGGTGAGAATGCTGAGGACCCACAGCAGTTTTACCTTGCTGGTGGTGCGGATCCGGTCGGTGATCACCTTGAAACCGTCATGCTGGTCGGTGATCTCCACGATGGTCATGGCTCCGAGGAGGAAGAAGAGGATCTCCGAGATCTCTCCCAGGTGGTGGATGATCTGGTTATCCACGATAAAGTGCCTCATCTCTTCGATCCCGACGTCCCCGCCCGGGTGTTCCTTCGCCACAAATGAGTTCCACGCTTCGCTGAGGCCCGCGGAGAAGATGTCAAAAGCACCAAAAATATAAAGCACCCAGAGCAGGGTGCCGATCATCAACGCGGGAATGGCTTTATCCACATGCAGGGGGTGCTCCAGGGCAATGGCAAGATACCCCAGAAGGAATACAACAACCATCAATACAAACATAGCCAGAGGGTTTTTTCAGAATGAGCCCAAAGATATAAAAGTTTTACTCATCCGTTTCGGACCGGGAGGAATTTTTATTCCGTTTTTTTCTGTTGATGATACCCTCCTTGAAGCGGGTGATCAGTTCACCGAAATTATCGAATTCCTCTCTGTATGAGACCCCTACACCCTGCTTGTAGGGCGCTGTTTCGAAGAGCAGCTCATCCCTGGCCCTGTTGAAGGCTGTAATGCTGATGTTGTCCGTAACCAGGAATTCCACGTCAAAATCCCCCACGATATATGGATTATTGGAAGCCCCGCTGGAGGGATTTGTTTCCTGTCCCCCCACATCCACATTCCCGCTGATGATGATCCGGTCGTTCAGCAGCTGGGTGGAAAGGGCCACTTCCACCTCATCGCTGCTGATCTGGTCGCCCGGCCTGTAATTGACCCCGATGTCGAAATCATCACTGATC
>DSDZ01000331.1 GCA_011048475.1 Bacteroides sp.
ACGTTAGGATAGTTTGAAAAGTTAGGAAAAAGATAATATGATGGACCGGGAGACGAAGATTAAGATCGCGTACAGGGCGGCCCTGGTTTCGGGCATTTTCTGCGGGGTGGTGGCACTGCTGCTGCTGCTCAATTTCTGGCACATGAAGCAGAACGAGCCCCTGGAGAGTGCCGCCATGGAGGCCCTGATCAAAAGAGTGGAGCAGGAGCCCAACAACGAGGAGCTGAAAAGAGAGATCCGGAATTTCGACCTGCTGGCCAGAAAGGCTTATTTCACGAGCCGGTGGCAGGTGCGGACAGGCACCTGGCTGCTGTTGCTGGGGGGCGTCGTCCTGGCCTTGTCGCTGAAGGTTTATACCGATCTGCGCGCACGCATCGAGCAGCCGGGGGAGGTCACCGAAGAATTGCTGAGGGCAAGGGCCAATGCGCAGTACTGGCTGCTCCTCGGGGGCGGACTCATCCTGGGACTGGCGCTGGTTGCTTCCTTTGTAAGCAATGATTACCTGGATGATTACCGGGAGCAGGCGGTGACTGAAACGCCGGCTGCCGGAGAAGAAGGGGTGGAGATGATCCGGGTGTTCCCGTCCGGAGCGGCGGCGTCCGATACCGGTACGGCAGTTGAAGGGAGCGTGGCCGGAGATGCGGCCGGAGCAAACGGCCCGGCTGCAGGCGTGGAGGAGGGCAATGCCGGGATCCCCGCCGGAACCGAATCAGCTGCAGCCGCGGGCACCTCTTCCCGGACAGCCGTGGAAGACGGAGCGGTAGCAGCCTCGCCCGCCTATTACGGGAAAGAGGCGTTCAAACAGAACCAGGCCACCTTCAGGGGATTTTTCGGGCAGGGGGTCACATTTCACAGCAATATCCCGGTAAGCTGGAACGGCTCCACGGGCGAAAATGTCAAATGGAAGGTGGCCTTCTCAAAACCCGGTTTCAACTCGCCGGTGTTCTGGGGCGACCGGCTCTTTATTTCCGGGGCGGATCAAACGGCCAGGGTGGTGGCCTGCTACAACAGGCACACGGGACAGCTGCTCTGGGAGCGGAAAGCGGACAACATTCCCGGCTCGCCGTCCTCCATGCCAAGGGTGTCGGACGACACGGGACTGGCCGCACCCACACTGGCGGTGGACGGACACCGGGTCTATGCCATCTTTGCCACCGGCGATGTGATCGCTTTCGACCTGGGGGGCAACAGGGTATGGGCCAGGAACCTGGGGGTGCCGGACAACCATTACGGGCACTCCTCCTCATTACAGGTCTGGAAAAACTTCCTGGTGATCCAGTATGACACCAATGCCAGGGGCAGGTTGCTGGCCCTGAACACCGCCACCGGACAAACCATCTGGGATGTGACCCGGCCGGTGCACATTTCCTGGGCCTCACCCGTGCTGATCGAGACAGACACACGGATCCAGGTCGTCACCACCTCCGATCCCTATGTGATGGGCAATGACCTGGAGACGGGACGTGAGCTGTGGAAGGTGGAGGCCATGATGGGGGAGGTGGGTCCGTCGGTGGCGTTTGACGAAGGACTCGTCTTCGCGAATAATGAATACGCCAGGCTGGTGGCCGTGGAGCCCAAACCGGACCCGGCCTTTGTCTGGGAGAATGACGAATACCTTTCAGAGGCGGCAAGCCCGGTGGCGCAAGGGGGACTGCTGTACCTGGCCACCAGCTACGGGGTGCTGGTCTGCTACGACGCGAAAACTGGTGAGAAGGTGTGGGAGAAGGAGTTCGGCGACGGATTTTACTCATCTCCCATGATCGCCGACGGAAAGGTTTACATCACCGATATGGACGGGGTGACCCATATCCTGAAGGCGGACCGCACGGGAACCCTCATTGCCGAATCCCCGCTGGGGGAGGATGCCTACGCAGTGCCGGCCTTTGCCGACGGGACGATCTACCTGAGGGGGGTGAACCACCTCTACTGCATCGGGGAGTAAAATCGACCGGTTCATACAAAGAAAGGATCAGGGAACAAAGACAATCATATGCAGTTTGAAAGGGAAGACATAGACGGGATCGTACAGGAGCTGGGCAACCACAAGGGTGCGGTGATCCCCATCCTCCAGGCCATCCAGGGAAAGTACAACTATCTTCCCGAGGAGGCGCTCAAGAGGGTGTGCGAGATCACCGAGATCACTCCCGGGCAGATCGTGGGTGTGGCCAGCTTCTATTCCCAGTTCCGTTTCAAACCCGCCGGGGCACGCATGATCAGGGTGTGTGTGGGAACCGCCTGCCACGTGAAAGGCTCCGAAAAGGTGTACGATGCCTTCAAACGGGAGCTCGGCCTGGAGGGAAAAGAGGATACCACCGCGTCGGGAAGTTACACCGTTGAGAAGGTGAACTGCCTTGGATGCTGCACCCTGGCACCGGTGGTCCAGATCGACCGGATCACTTACGGGCATGTGACCACCGCAGGTGTGGCCAATGTACTTTCGGATTTCGAGCGTCAGAAGGACCGGGGCGGGCAACGGCGTTTCAGGCATGCGGAAGGCAGGGAGATCCAGGGAGAGATCCGGATCGGCCTCGGGTCGTGCTGCGTGGCCAGCGGGAGCGATGAGATCCGGGAGGCGGTGAAGGAGACCATCGACAGGAAGGGGCTGAGCGTGAAACTGAAACATGTGGGCTGTGTGGGGATGTGCCACCAGGTCCCCCTGGTGGAAGTCGTCCCGGTGGAAGGAGAACCGGTGCTGTATTCCAGGGTGAAGGCTGCCGATGTTGAGCAGATCGTGGAGCATCACTTCCAGGCTCAGAATTTCTTCAGGAGGCTCATCCAGCGGGCCCTGCAGACACTTGAGGATATCAGGGACGACGGCCGCTGGTCGGGTGTGGAGCGGTATTCCCTGGATATCAGGGAGAAACATGTCTCTTCCTTCCTGGGGAGACAGGTTCCCATGGCCACCGAATTCAGGGGGATCATCAACCCGACCGACATCGACGAGTACATGGAGCGGAATGGTTTCAGGGGACTCACCCGGGTGCTGAAGGAGAAATCGCCCGGTCAGGTGGTACAGGAGATCATGGAAAGCGGGATGCGCGGAAGGGGAGGGGCCGGCTTCCCCACGGGACAGAAATGGAAACTGGTGGCCGCTCAGGAAAGCGACATAAAATATGTGATCTGTAACGGAGACGAGGGCGATCCCGGGGCATTTATGGACCGCATGCTCCTGGAATCCTACCCCTACCGGATCATCGAGGGGATGCTCGCTGCCGGATATGCCACGGGAGCTTCCGAGGGCATTTTTTATATCAGGGCGGAATATCCGCTGGCCGTCAGCAGGGTGCAGCAGGCCATCCGGATATGCCGGGAGCGGGGTTACGTGGGCAGGAACATCCTGGGCAGCGGGTTCGATTTCGAGCTTTCAATCTACCAGGGGGCGGGCGCCTTCGTCTGCGGGGAAGAAACCGCCCTGATGGAGTCCATCGAGGGAAGGAGGGGGTTCCCCAGGGTGCGTCCCCCCTTTCCGGCGGTGAAGGGGCTGTGGGGGAAGCCCACCCTGGTGAACAACACGGAGACTTTTGCCCAGATCGCGTACATCCTGAAGAATTCCCCCGAAGCGTTCAGCCGGACCGGCACGGACCAATCACGGGGGACCAAGGTGTTTGCCCTGGCCGGGAAAGTGGCCAGGGGAGGGCTCATCGAGGTGCCCATGGGCATGACCATCCGGGAGGTGGTCGAGGAGATCGGGGGTGGTGTGGCCGGCGGAAGGAAATTCAAGGCGGTGCAGATCGGGGGACCTTCGGGAGGGTGCGTACCCGCATGGAAAGCCGATACGAAGATCGATTTCGAATCCCTGAACGAGGTGGGGGCGATGATGGGGAGCGGGGGACTGGTGGTGCTGGACGATGCCGACTGCATGGTGGACATCGCCCGGTACTTCCTTACTTTCACCCAGCAGGAGGCCTGCGGCAAATGCAGCTTCGGGAGGATCGGAACCAAACGGATGCTGGAGATCCTGGAAAAGATCACGGCCGGAAAAGGGACCGGAAAGGACCTGGAGAACCTGGAGCAGCTGGCCGTGTGGACAAAGAAAGGGAGCCTGTGCGGACTCTGCCGCACGGCACCCAATCCGGTCCTTTCCACATTGAAATATTTCAGGGAGGAATACGAAGCGCACATCAGGGGGGAATGCCCGGCAGGCAGGTGCAAGGAGCTGATCCGCTACGAGATCACCGACGACTGCATCGGGTGTACGCTGTGTGCACAGCAATGCCCGGTGGATGCCATCGCTTTCCGTCCCCATGAAAAGCATGAAGTGGATCAGGAGACCTGCATCAAGTGTGACGGGTGCCGGCAGGTGTGCCCCGAGAGTGCGGTGGTCATCAAATCAGGAGGTGCCCGATGAAAGTCAGGATGAAAATAGACCACAGGGAGGTGGAGGCGGACAGTGGCTCTGTCCTGATCGATGTGCTGCGCGGGGAAGGCATCCGGGTGCCCTCCATGTGTTACCTGGAAGGAATGGAGCACAATACCTCCTGCATGGTGTGCGTGGTGAAGGACCGCCGGACGGGGAAGCTCATCCCGTCCTGTTCCCACAGGGTGGAAGATGGAATGGATATCATTTCCGGGGACGGGGAGGTGCACGAGGCGCGGAAAATGTCGCTGGAGCTGTTGCTTAGCGAGCATGTGGGCGACTGCGAGGCCCCGTGCCAGGTGACCTGTCCGGCCCACATGGACATCCCCCTGATGAACCGCCTGCTGGCAGCGGGGAAATTCCGGGAAGCCCTGCAGGTGGTAAAAAAAGACATTGCCCTGCCATCCGTCCTGGGAAGGATCTGTCCGGCCCCCTGCGAGGGCGCCTGCAGGCGGAAATCCATCGACCAGGCGGTCTCCATCTGCCTGCTGAAACGATTTGCAGGGGATCATGACCTGGCAGGGGACCGGAAATATCTTCCCTTCAGGGAATCACCAAAAAATAAGAGGGTTGCTGTAATCGGGGCCGGACCGGCCGG
>DSDZ01000430.1 GCA_011048475.1 Bacteroides sp.
CGGGCGACCAGCTCCTGGGGGTTTACAGGGGCGTGGGCAGGGGGAATTCGGCGGAGAGTATGTTCCGCTCGGGCACCGCCCGCATCACACACCAGAAAGCCATGCGGAATGCCCTGGAGGACCTGAACGCAAAGATCATGGGAGATTGATTCTCCCCGAAGTAGGACTTCGGGGAATGCGCGAGCGGGATTCAATCCTTTTGGCTACATTGCATCCCTGATCTGGAAAAGCGGTGACGACAGGCACAGGGAAACTGAAAGCGGTGCTTTTTGATATGGACGGGGTCCTCCTGGACTCGGAGGAGTATATCCGCCGTGCCGGCATCGAGATGTTCAGGGAAAAGGGGTACCGGGTGTCTCAGGAGGATTTTATGCCCTTCACAGGTATGGGCGAGAACCGCTATCTGGGAGGTGTGGCAGAAAAGCACCGCATCCCCTTCGAACTGGAGAAAGACAAGGCCCGTACCTACGAGATCTATGCATCGCTTGTGAAGGGAAAGCTTTCTCCCATGAAGGGAGTGCCGGAATTTTTAAAAAAATGCGAAAAAAGGAACCTCAGGCTGGCCCTGGCCTCCAGCGCCGACCGGATCAAGATCGATATCAATCTCCGCGAGACCGGCATCTCCCCGGAAACGTTTCTGGCCATCGTCAGCGGCCTGGACATCGCCCGTAAAAAACCGGCCCCCGACATATTCCTGAAAGCTGCGGAAATGGTGGGGGTGCATGCTTCCGAATGCCTGGTGGTGGAAGATTCCATCAGCGGGGTGGCCGCCGGGAAAACGGCCGGTGCAAGGGTCCTGGCCCTCACCACCTCGTTCAGTGCGGAACAGCTGGATCAGGCGGACTGGATCGCGGAGGATCTCTCCACGGCAGGGGATGAACCGCTCGGCTGGTAATAAACCCGGAATGATTATTGCATAGTCAATCCCCGGGTACGCAGATCTTTGCTGTGTTTCCTAGCTTTCCTTTTGTACTTTTTCCTTATCTATGGCTATGAATCTCTCACGTCCTGAACTGTCCAGGGCTTTAATGGCTATTTTCTGAACGCTCTCCTCAGAGAGTTTGACTTTGCCGGACAATTCTCTGATCAGATTTTCCTGGTCCTTAATTTTCATTTTCAATGACTCTATGATCTGATCTTTCAGCTTGATTTCAGCAAGTGAACTGCTTTCTGTTAATTGCTTTTCGTAATTGTATTCCTGTTTGAGTTTCGCCTCCGTTTCTTTGGCAACTTTTTCTTTTTCCTTATTCAGTATTTCGGGAAACGCATCGTTCTTTTTCCTCAATTCAGCCAGTTCTGACTCCGCCTCTTTGAGCATGGCTTCCCGTTCCTTCATCTCCTGCTCGAACTGGGTTCGTTTATCCAGCAGCTCTTTCTCCTGCCGGGTCTTCTTTTCCAGGTACTCATCCTGATCCTTTTTCCGTGCGATCTTCAGGTTATAATCATACTCCTCTTTCTCCCGTTCCCGTTTTTTGTTCAGGTTTTCCTTGGACTCGTTCATCTCCTCGTTCATTTTCTCTTCCTCCACTTTCCACGCTGTCCGTTTTTCAGCCATCTCCTGTTCAAATTCCTCTTTCTGTTTTTCCTGTGCAAGCATTAAGGTCACCAGTGAATGGGCATTGTATGATACCTGGTACAGTTCTTCCAGGTTCTTCTTTTCAACATCTATGGCCTCCCTTAAGTTTGCAAATTCCTTATAGGCACCAGTCATTTTCTCCTCAAGCTTATCCAGTGTTCCGGATACATGGGTTTTCAGGTCGGCAATTCGCTGAATGATCTCATCCGCTGAAAGTTCTTCCGCCTTTTTTACTTTCTCTTCATCTTTCTGCCTTTGTTGAACGACCCTGGGCTCTTCTTTGGCCTGTTTCACACTGGACAGCAATTCTTTGTAAGCATCCAGGATCTCGCTTTTGGTATTCTTTGCACTCACTTTCTGTTCCATGATGATTTATTATTTGGTTTTAGTGTTGTACGATCAAATCAGGGCCGGACGGTCCGGCCTGGTTCGTCCCGTTCCATTGGGATCACCGATACCGGGCCCTCCAGTCCGGATTCCATGACTTCCCAGTGGGAAGCATCAAAGGGCTGGTAGTGGATGTTCACAATGTTGATGTCATGGAATTTCTTCCATTCCAGTCCGTTACGGTCCATGTACCTGATCCGGTTTGCCATCAGGTTGACCACTTCAACGACCAGCTCATTGCTTCCTTCCCTGAGCAGGTGACCCGTTTCAATGGTAAACGGATTGCTGAAGCACAATCCCAGTTTTTCCCCGTTGAGCCATACAGCCGCGCTCTCATAGACCGTCCCCAGGTCAAGCAGGTACTGATCGGCCGTCAGCGCGGGCATTTCAAAGGTGGTCCTGTACACTGCCGTACCGGCGAAATTGTTCCATGTACTGTCCCCCAGTCCGGTCCAGGGAGCGAGCCGCTCCAGCCGGACCATCCCGGGAAGCACGGGTCCTCCCTCTTTTCCTTCTAGTGTCCACGGACCCTTCACGGGAACCGGATCCCCGGTCCTCCTGTAATATTCCCATGATCCCGCTTCGGGCACATCTCCCTCGAAGGTCCGCAGGATCAGTGCCTCTCCCGATGAAAGCTGCACCCTGACATGCAGCCTGCTCCCCGTTTGCTCCGCGTATGCCAGTCCGGCATCCCCGGTCTGCGGGTCCAGGATCATCACCGATCGGGCGGTTGTGTTCAGGGGCAGCATGGTATCCAGGGCATCCGGGGTGTGATTGACCAGGTAGTAATAATGGCCGTCCGCCAGCGCCCGCCTGCAGTACTTCAAGCCGAAACGGGTGATCTCTTCCGGTTCGATCCCCCTGGAATCAAGCGCTTTGTGAAAATCCTCCGACAGGAGGACCACCCCATTTCCGGTGCGGCATTCCATGAGTCCGTCTTCATTCTCTTCGAATGCGAGCCCGTCCAGCAAAGCGTGGAATTTCTCCTGCCGCCTTTCCAGGTCCGACAATCCGGGTACATCCCCGGGGAACTGTTCCAGGATAACCACTGCGCCGTTGCGGGCCATCTGTATGATTTTCTCCAGTGTCTCAGGCGGAATGGATCCACAGGCCGGAACGACCAGGGCCCTGTAGGGCAACACCCCCTGCGCCGTGATGATCTCACCGTCTTTTACCCCGGCCTGCGCGAGCAGCCGGTCCGAAATGAAATCGAAGGTGTATCCCTTCTCCTCCATCTCCCTGACAGGGGCGTAACGGAGCCACTCACCGATGTTGTGGACAGTCAGCTGCATTTCAAGTCCCTCGGGATTGCTCCAGATATCATGCACCGGCCAGTAAACCAGCACCTCGTTATCGGGTTTGCCCTGCTGCAGCACGGACTGGCATCGGGTTACATACTGGTTCAATCCCTCAAGGTGGGGCCAGAAGCTGTTGGAAGGGGCAAAGTTCACCGACGCATAAAAAAGCCATCCGGGCCATGGGGCATCCACCGGCGAATAGGTGGTGCCGTGATAGAAAAGGTGGTTGATCCCGGCCAGGAACGCTTCCTCGGCCTCCGGTTTGCACTGGGCCAGCGACACCCTGAAGTGCTCCCCCAGCCAGGTGAAGGTTTCGTTGGAGATGAGCCGCTTCCCGGTCACATGCGCGGCTGAGGTGGCCAGCTTCAGCATCATCGGGTCGGGCTCGTCGTCCATGCGGTCGCTCGAATCCTGCCTCAGGCCGGCAATCGGGTAGTACCGGTGACCGTATATCTCACATTCGGGTATGTCAACCGCCGCATACAGATCGATCAGGTTTCCCGGTGATCCGTGGGCCTGGTTCTTGGTTACGGCCGATCTCCGGTTTGCCCACTCTGTCCACGGCTGTGTGAAATGCTCCAGGAGCAGTTCGGACAGCGTCAGGCGGTAGTCATACTTGACCCGGGTCACTGTCTCCATGTCGCCCTGTCCCGCCAGCTCCCGGATATGGAGACGGAGATCATACCCCCTTCGCTGCCGGAATTCTTCGAACAGCCCGGGGGTCCAGCTTGCGTGGTAAACCTCGTAGCTGTCGTTGAAAAAGGCACGGATATGCGGATCAGAGGGGAATGCCTCTTCGAACCTCGCCAGGTAGGCCTGCACCGCCTCCTCCGAAAAATGATCCATGGAAAATCCTTCCCCGCCGGGTGCGGCCCGTTTGACCATCTGTCCCGTCTTCCCGCAGAAAGCGGCGTAGAGATCCCATTCACCTGCGTCCGGGCTCCACTCCAGATTTCCTTCGCCGTCCAGATATTCTGTAAGATCCAGCACCTCTCCGCCGGGACCATAGGCGGTCACTGCATCGGGCATGATGGCCTGTTCCGGTTGCCGCCTTTCGAAGGCCACGACCTTTTCATTGAGGATTTGCCCTGCCGATAGTTTATATTCCCGGATGATCAGCCTGCTGGCTGCATGTTCCCTCGAGATCCAGGGTCCCCCGAAGGGCCAGCCGGTGCCCTGGTTCATATCCACTCCCATGTACAGTTCGGCCGCCCGCTCTGCTGTCACAGAGAGCATCCGCATCCACTCCGGGGAGAGGAAATCGATGTTCCGTTCCTCATTCCCTTTCACCCCGTATATGGGGGTGATCTCCACCCCGCCGAATCCCGCATCCGCATACTGCCCGAGCAGTTCGGTCAGGTTGCGCTCATCCACCGCACTGCCCATCCACCACCAGCGGGTCCAGGGCTTTGATTCCTTTGTCGCTTCTGGCCAGCCGTCCGGCCCGGGGGTATCGGAGGTATTGCAGGAACAAAACAATGCCAGGGAAAGTGTATACATGAGAATTTGTGGGAAACGCATGGTGATTTCTATTGAATGATATAACTATTTTGGCCCCTCAATTTAAGGAAAAGATAGCACCCTCCCAACTTCATCCTTCTCTGCTGGTGGTCTCGTGCAAGTGAATCTGCTTCGGCACATCGGCAGGCTCAGGATCGGGGA
>DSDZ01000005.1 GCA_011048475.1 Bacteroides sp.
ATAATAAATAGCAAAAATGATAATAAAAAAGAAGATAAGGTGTAGGCTTGCAGCGGGGAGATTCAATCAGCCGAATTCGGCAACCGATTTCAGGGTGTCCATGTTCACGATCCGGATGGTCTTGCCGTAGATCTTCAGGATCCCGTCCCTGCGGAACTCGCTGAGGGTCCGGATCACATTTTCGGTGGTCATCCCGACATAATCGGCCATCTCTTTTCTGCTCAGGGGAAGGTCAAATTCAGGGGAGAGGTACACATTCTGTGAGAAGAATACCAGCAGGTATGCCACCCGTCCCCTCAGATGTTTTTTCCTGATATCCAATGAGTCGAGGATGATCTTGTCGGCCACCCTGCTCATGTGCTTCAGCAGGTTCAGGGCCAGGCTCCCGTTCTCCCCGGCCATTTTTCGCACATCTTTCATATCCAGGTTGCAGGTGACCGAATCCTCCAGTGCGGTGACCGAATACTGGTAACGGTCATTTGAGAAGACGCTCAGCAGGCTGATATAGTCATAAGGTTTTGCAATGGTGATGATCTGCTCTTTCCCGGCATTGTCCGTACGGTACAATTTCACCAGCCCGCTTTTCAGGTAAATGAAATCCCTGATCAGGGTGCCTTCCTTGATGATTGTCTCCCCTTTTCCGAATGTTTTTTCAACCCTTCCGGAACACACGATATCCAGGTGTGCCCCTTCCAGTTTGTCAAAGAAGAGCTCTCTCAACTCACACAACTCGCATGTACAGCCCGGATCCATATAAAATGCCAGTAAACATGTTAATAGATGATAATTGTCATCATATGACAACTATCATATGTGATTTGTTTCACAACAGGTCCTGCCCGGCTACTTTTGCCGCCGAATCCTTAAGCAACAATAATAATGAAAAAAATTCTGATCCTTGGTGGAGGTACCGGAGGTACAATGATGGCGAACAAACTTCACAGGGTGCTGGACCGCCTGGAATGGGAGATCACGATCGTTGACCAGGACAAGACCCACTACTACCAGCCCGGATTCCTGTTCATTCCTTTCGGGATCTATCAAAAATCTGATGTGATCAAACCAAAGGGCGACTTCTTTCCTGCCGGGGTGAAAGTCATTTACCAGGAAATAGACCGGGTGGAAGGAGACCAGAACAAGGTATTCCTGATGGACGGGACCAGCCTCAGCTATGATTACCTGATCATTGCCACCGGTGTCGAGACCCGGCCGGAAGAGACCCCCGGCCTTAACGGAGAGCTCTGGTACAAGAACATTTTTGATTTTTACACAATCGAGGGTGCCGTTGCGTTGCAGAAGTTCTTCAAATCGTGGGAAGGGGGAAAACTGGTGCTGTGCATTGCTGAAATGCCATTCAAATGTCCCGTGGCACCCATCGAATTCGTGTGTCTTGCCGAGGCCTATTTTACCGGGAAGGGGATCCGGGACAAAGTGGACATCACTTATGTAACGCCCCTTTCGGGAGCTTTCACCAAACCCATTGCCACGAAAATGCTGAGCCAGCTGCTGGACGAAAAGAATATCAAAGTTATCCCTGATTTCTATCTGGAAAGTGTGGACAATGAAAAGAAGGTGATCCGGTCCTACGATGAGCAGGAGATCCCCTTCGACGTGCTCACCATCGTCCCGGTGAACATGGGCTCGGAAATGATCGCACGCAGCGGGCTCGGAGATGATATGAACTTTGTGGATACCGACAGTGAAACCCTCCGGTCCAAAAAATATGATAACATTTTCGTGCTTGGCGATGCTGCCAACATCCCCACTTCAAAGGCTGGCTCGGTGGCCCATTTTGCAGCGGAGGTGCTTTTTGAGAACCTCATGAATGCCATTGAAAACAGACCGCTGAAGGCAAAATTCGACGGACACGCCAACTGTTACATTGAGACAGGCTACGGGAAAGGAGCCCTGATCGACTTTAATTACGATACGGAACCGCTTCCCGGAACTTTCCCGCTGCCTGGGATCGGGCCGTTCGGATTATTGAAGAATACAAAGATCAATCACTACGGAAAGATGCTTTTCCGGTGGATCTACTGGCATATTCTGCTGCGTGGCAGGGAAATGCCCATCGAAGCGCATATGACCATGGCCGGAAAGAAGAATGATGTTGACTAACAGGAGCAAAGATGGCTGAAAATACGACACAACAGATCGCCGAGCTGAACCGCAAGGTAGATACGATCCTGGAATACGTGAACCAGCAGCGGTTGAAATCCCAGGCAGTGGAAGATTTCATTGCTGATGCATCCATCATCGGGAAGGATATCTATGATTCCACGGTGAAATCACTGGATGAACACGAGGTGGTGATCGAACCCGACCAGATCAGGGAGCTTGGGATCAGGCTTGCGCAGAACATCGGGAATTTCAATTCCATGCTGGACACGCTCGGCAGCGTGCTGGACCTGATGCGGGATGCAGGCCCCATTGCCAACGAGGTGATCATTGACGCCACCCGGAAACTCCATGAATTTGAACAGAAGGGATATTTCGAGTTTATCAGGGAATTCGGGGCGATCATCGATAATATTGTCACCCATTACAGTGTGGAAGATGTGCGTCTGCTGGCAGACAATGTGGTGACAATCATCGATACGCTGAAAAACCTTACCCAGCCCGAGGTACTGAGATCGGTGGACAATGCGGTGAAGGTATTCTCCAGCATGGAAACCGCGGATATCCCGCAGTACTCTGTTTTCAGGGTTATGCGTGAAATGAACAAACCCGAAATGAAAAGGGCCCTGGGTTTCTTTATGACTTTCATGAAAAACCTCAGCAGGGACAGCAATCAAACATATCAATCATAAAAAAACAGATCATGGCACAAAAAACAATTGCAGGCAAGACCATCGAGGTCAATGATGAAGGGTACATGGTTGATCCTTCCCAGTGGAACCGCGAAATCGCGGCCGAAATGGCAAAGGAGGACGGGATCGAGCTAACTGAAAAGCACTACGAGGTACTGGAATTCCTGAGGGAAAGCAGTGCAAAAGGAGAAACTTTGACGATCAGGAAAGTGGGGAAATCCGGGATCACGGATATCAAGGGACTCTACCAGCTGTTTCCCGGGGGACCGCTCAAGCTTTCGTCCAAATACGCAGGGATCCAGAAACCGGCGAGTTGCGTGTAACCGGAACCGGTCTGCCGTCCCGGGTTTGGTCTGCCGGGCCTGATCTGTTGAACGGTTAAGGGACTGGCGAACGATAGACGCGCTCTTCGTAATGAAAGATGAATTGCTAAAACAGAAAAAAAAATCAAAAATGGCAAAGACAACAGAAAAACCTTTGAAGAAGGTTTGCATCATTTGTGCGAAAAGCACCATCGAAGATGTGTATGCAACCCTGATCATGGCCAACGGGGCGGTGATGGAGGGCATCGAAGCCAAAGTGTTCTTCACCTTTTTCGGACTCGACGCGATCACCAAAAAATACATGAACCGGATCAAAACGGCCACCGTGGGGAATCCGGGACTCAGGGCACCCGGCGGACTCCCTTTCCCTACAATCCTGGGGATGCTGCCCGGTGTGGAAGCCGGGGTGTCGGCAATGATGAAAAGCCAGATGGCAAAGCTCGACATCCCTCCGGTGGATGAGTTCCTGGAGATGATCACCGCGGGCGGGGGAGAGATCTATGCCTGCAAGCTGGGCATGGAGATGTTCAAGCTGGAAAAGGAGGATCTCTGGGATGAGGTGAAGGATGTGCTGACCGTCGGGGAATTTTATGCCATGTGCGGGGGCGAGAACACGCAGATCATCTTTACCTGATTCCCTCCTGCGCACTCTCCCTGCCGCAGGGCTCTCTCATGAAACCTGCGGCAGTGAAACTGCTGGTGAATGGAACCGGCTCAGGCGGATACGGTGCGGCCGCCGGATTGCATCAGGTATTCCTTGATGAATCCGTCCAGTTCCCCGTCCAGTACGGCCTGGACATTACCGGTTTCGTAATTGGTACGCAGGTCCTTCACCAGCTTGTAGGGATGCAGGACATAGTTCCGGATCTGGGATCCCCATTCGATCTTCATCTTGTTCCCCTCGATCTCCGCCTGCTTTTCCCTTTTTTTCCTGAGCTCCATCTCATACAGGTGGGATTTGAGGATCCGCATGGCATTTTCCCTGTTCTTGAGCTGGGACCTGGTTTCGGTATTGTCCACCGTAATGCCGGTCGGCAGGTGTTTCACCCGCACACCGGTTTCCACCTTGTTCACGTTCTGGCCGCCGGCCCCGCCGGATCGGAACGTATCCCATTCCAGGTCGGCGGGATTGATCACCACCTCGATGGATTCATCCACAATGGGGGTGACGAACACGGAGGCAAACGAGGTATGGCGGCGTTTATTGGAATCGAACGGGGAGATCCTCACCAGGCGGTGCACCCCTGTTTCACTTCTCAGGAAACCATATGCATAATCTCCCTCAAACTCGAGGGTGACCGATTTGAGACCGGCGTCGTCACCATCGACCCGGTGCAGCTCGCGCACCTTGTAATCGTGCATCTCCCCATAGCGGATATACATCCGCATGAGCATCTCCGCCCAGTCCTGGCTTTCGGTGCCTCCCGCCCCCGAGTTGATCTTCAATATGGCACCCAGGCTGTCTTCTTCATTCCGCAGCATGTTCCTGGATTCCAGATCCTCGGTCAGAGTAAGGGTTTTCTCGTACTGTTCATCCACTTCCTTTTCGGATGCCTCGCCGGCTTCCAGGAATTCAAAAAGGACATTCAGGTCATCCACAGCGGTCCGGACCTTTTGGTATCCGTTCACCCATGCTTTCAGTCTGGCGATATTGCGAAGGAGGTCCTCTGCTGATTTTGGATCATCCCAGAAACCGGGAACACGCGTTTTTTCTTCCTCCTCTTTGATCCGGACGGTTTTGCCATCCACGTCAAAGATGCCTCCTTAACGC
>DSDZ01000003.1 GCA_011048475.1 Bacteroides sp.
ACCTGGTACTGTTTATTGTCGAAAAGATCCGGAACATGCTCGAGCCAGGTGTGGAATTACAGGCAGTAAAATTATACGAGACCGCAACCTCTTATGCGGAGTGGATCGCTGACGAGAACTACTGAAATCGTATGGAGCGGGAAAAAACTTTGTTCCTTCTTGATGCTTATGCACTGATTTTCAGGGCATATTACGCTTTTATTTCCAATCCGATGACCAATTCGAAGGGGATGCATACCTCTACGGTTTTCGGATTTGCACTGGCATTGGATGAGGTCCTGAGAAAAGAAAATCCCTCGCACATTGCGGTTGTTTTCGATCCGCCCGGTCCAACTTTCAGAAAGGAAATGTTCGCGGATTACAAGGCAAACAGGGAAGCAACACCCGAGGATATCAAATTTTCCATTCCCTATGTGAAAAAACTCATAGAGGGATTCGGGATACCGATCCTTGAGGAGCCCGGTTATGAAGCGGATGATGTGATCGGCACCATTGCCAAGAAAGCCGAACGGGAAGGGTATACCGTGTACATGATGACCCCGGACAAAGACTTTGCGCAGCTTGTATCGGACAGGATTTTCATGTATAAACCCGCAAGGTCGGGGGCTTCTCATGAAATCCTTGGAACCGGCGAAATCAGGGAAAAGTTCCTCGTGGAACATCCTTCCCAGGTAATCGATATCCTTGCCCTGTGGGGAGATACCTCCGACAACATCCCGGGAGTCCCCGGGATCGGGGAAAAAACAGCAAAAAAGCTGATCAGCCAGTACGGCACGGTCGAAAAGGTCTATGAAAACCTGGATCAGTTGAAGGGGAAGCAAAGAGAAAACCTGGAACTTTCAAAAGAACAGGTTGCCCTTTCAAAAAAACTGGCTACCATCCTGCAGGATGCCCCCGTGAAACTGGAGATGGATCAGATGGTCCGCGGATCCGTCAACCGGACCCTGCTTGTGCAATTATTTGATGAACTTGAATTCAAAAATTTATCCCAAAGGATTCTGGGAGAGGGGAATACTGCTTCAAGGGTATCACAGGGAAATCCGCAGGGGTCTTTATTTGAAGAGGAAGTAACTTCTGAAACCGGTGCAGATGAGAACAAGTTCGCCTCCATCGGCACGGTGGAACATCATTATGAGCTGGTGGATGATCTCAGGGGTGTCAGGTCACTGGCAGAAAAGCTATCTGAACAGGAATCGTTTTGTTTCGATACCGAAACCACCAGCCTGGATTTCATGGATGCGGAGCTGGTGGGGATCGCTTTCAGCTGGGAAGCCCACAGGGCTTATTATGTGGCTTTCGGACAGAACGATGAAGAAATCCGCAGCTGGCTGAGTATTCTGGAGGCACCCCTGAAGGACAAACAGATCGGTAAGATCGGCCAGAATCTGAAGTATGACCTACACATTTTAAAGAATTATAACATAGAAGTTCAGGGGAGGTTATTTGATACAATGATTGCACATTTTATCCTTCAGCCTGAACAGAAACACAACCTGAATATCCTGGCGGAACAGTACCTGGGTTATTCAATGGTGAAGATCGAAGAACTGATCGGGGAAAAAGGCAAAGGGCAGGTTTCATTTGGTTCGGTGTCTGTGGAAAAGGCAAAAGAGTATGCTGGAGAGGATGCGGACATCACATTCCAGCTGGCGGCAATATTGCGCAAAAAGCTGAAGGAGGAAGGATTTTCCAGGTTGTCGGATCAGATTGAAATGCCGCTGGTCCGTGTGCTGATGAAGATGGAGCATGCGGGTGTGCGGCTGGATGTGGGTGCGTTGAAGACTTTCGCAGAAGAACTGGAGAATGAGATCAAAGCCACGGAAAAAGAGATTTACAATATTGCGGGGACCCCGTTCAATATAGGTTCTCCAAAACAACTGGGAGAAGTACTGTTTGAAAAGCTGAAGATAGTATCCGATCCCCGGAAGACGAAGACAAAACAGTATGCCACCGGTGAGGAAGTTTTGCTCCAGCTGACGGACAAGCATCCAATTGTCAATAAAGTATTGGAATACAGGTCGCTGAAAAAACTGTTGTCCACCTATGTGGATGCCCTTCCAAAGCTGGTGAATCAGGTAACCGGGAAGATCCACACCTCATTCAACCAGGCCCAGGTGACCACAGGGCGCCTTTCATCCACCAATCCCAATCTGCAGAACATTCCGGTGAGGGAAGAACGGGGGAGAGAGATCAGAAAAGCATTCCTGCCCTCCGGAGAGGACCATATCTTCCTGTCGGCCGACTACTCCCAGATAGAACTAAGGCTGATGGCTCATCTGAGCGGCGATCGCCAGATGATAGAAGCATTCGTTAACAATGAGGATATCCATACAGCAACTGCCGCGAAAATATTCAAGGTCAGAACCGGGGAGGTAACCCGGGAAATGCGCAGCAAAGCCAAGACTGCAAATTTTGGGATCATCTACGGGATCTCCGCTTTCGGTCTGGCGCAGCGGATGCATATCTCCAGAACCGAGGCAAAGGAATTGATTGACGGCTATTTTGCCACATACCCGGGGGTCAGAAGATACATGGATCACTGTATCAAAATGGCGAGGGAAAAAGGTTATGTGGAAACCATGTATGGCCGGCGCCGCCACCTGCCTGATATCCTGTCAAAAAATTCAGTGGTTCGCGGCAACGCGGAACGAAATGCGATCAATACACCCATTCAGGGATCAGCAGCCGATGTGATCAAAATTGCCATGGTGAACATTCAGGAAACACTGGATGAAGAAATGCTACAGAGCCGGATGATCCTTCAGGTGCACGATGAACTGAATTTTGATGTGCTCCCCGGTGAACTGGAACAGGTCATGAAGATCGTGAAAGACAGGATGGAAAACGCTATGGAGCTGAAGGTTCCCCTGACTGTGGAGATGGGATCCGGCTCCAACTGGCTGGAAGCGCACTGAGGTTCCCCGTGAGGATCTCTTCCAGAAAACCCGGTTCATGAAGGATCTCCAGAGCTTTGTCCAGCTGCTGATCCTTACGGATCTGTGCCCTGATCCGGCCTGACTGGTAATAATACCGGTTCACGATCTCCTCATCGAGGATCTGTCTGATCTCATCGCCGAAGGTTTCCAGGTCTTTCAGGTTGTTATGGGCCAGCTTTTCTTCAAGCCGGGTGAACTCATCATGGGCGATTTCATAATATTTTTCACGGCGGGCGGTACGGACCAGGCTGTCAAAAATCCTTTCGCTGGCTGTTTGAAACTCAAAGTCCTGCGTCTCCACAAAATCTTTAAATGCTTCGTATTCCTCATCCGTGATTCCGAACGATTCCGGAGGGGCAATCTCCTCATGGGTGGATCTGTACCTGGTGGCATAATCGAAGATAAGGTTCTGCGCATACAACTGAATCGCGATCTCGGAAAGATCCTCGGGAACGCTTTCAATGTCCGGCCGGATTCCCCCACCATCATAAACCACCCTGCCGTTCCTGGTCTCATATGCAGAGATCAGTGAATCGGGTACATGGCCCACACTGCCATCCTCATTCCTGTGTGCATAATCCAGGGCCTGGATACACCGGCCACTGGGAATGTAGTATTTAGCGGTGGTCACTTTAAGCTGTGCGTTATACTTAAGAGGGCGCGTTGTCTGTACAAGTCCTTTCCCGAATGTCCTCTGTCCGACGATCACCGCCCGGTCAAGGTCCTGCAGTGCCCCGGCAACTATTTCGGCAGCCGAGGCTGATCCGCGGTTGATCAGTATCACCAGGGGGATCTCCGTGTCCAGGGGTTCTTTCTGGGTGGTATAATCCGAATCCCATTGTTTGACCTTCCCCCGGGTGCTCACGATGAGTTCTCCTTTTTCCACGAAGAGATTGCAGATGCGAACAGCCTCGATCAGCAGTCCGCCCGGATTGCTTCGCAAATCAAGGATCAGCGCATCCAGGTCCGGATTTCTCTTCAGCATCTTTACGGCCTCTTCCGTCTCTTTCCCTGCTCCGGAAGTGAAGTTTGTGATACGGATGTATCCTGTACGGGGATCAACCATTCCGAAGTAGGGGACATTGGGGATTGAGATCTGCTCACGGGTCAGGGTGAATTCCAGCGGTTTCTCATGTGTGAGGCGCTCGATCGTCATGCGGATCTCGGTTCCGGGTTTTCCTTTCAGCCGTTCACTGATCGATTCGATGGGTTGATGGTCCGTCGGAACACCATCTATTTTCAGGATCACATCGCCAGCACGCAATCCTGCCCTGGCTGCCGGGAATCCATCATATGGCTCAGCGATGATCACGTGATCGCCCGATCTGCGGATCAGTGATCCGATTCCGCCGTATTCTCCGGTTGTCTGGAACTGAAAGTCATCCATGCCCGATTCCGGAATATAAGTGGTATAAGGGTCAAGCGATGCAAGCATGGCATCAATGCTGGTGGTCACAAGCTGTTCGGGGTCTGTTTCATCCACATAAAACATATTCAGTTCCCGGAACAGGGTGTAATAGATATCCAGATTCTTTACCAGTTCAAGGTCCTTATTCCCGAGGATTGTAAACCCGGCACCCAGAATCATGATGATCAGTCCGGCCAGATAAATTCTTCGTTTCATATACAGGTGTTTTATTGATCAGAATAAAGGGACTACAAATATACCTGAAAAAAATAGTGTAAGCGTGTTCATTCAGGAGAGACTCTGTTATATATCTTTGCAAAAAAAGACATCAAATGTGGGGCCAGGATTCAGTGACGGCATCGGTATTCAGGATTTCCCAGGTCACGGAAGGTGTTGTATCTCCGGGGAGCGGGCTTGCTGCGGCCGAGCAAATCCAGATGGTCCAGCCTGCCTGGTTCTTTTTTCTGATATTCGCCCTGTCCGGATTCCTTGCCTGGATCATTTCTTATTACGGTTCTGCAGTCATGCAGACGACCCAGGCCTCCACCAACTATAATAT
>DSDZ01000395.1 GCA_011048475.1 Bacteroides sp.
ATGCTGGATGGCGTGCCGGATACACTCCTGCAGGGTCCAGGGCGAACCGTCCTGTCCGCTCAGGTTCCACAACAGGGATACTGAGAAAAAACATGATATGAAGATTCGTCGCATGGGGAAACAATTATCGGTTGTATTTCAGGATCAGTTTGTCATGGTCGGCAAAGTTCTGGTAGGAGGAGACGATCACCTTTTCCCCGGGCTCAAGCCCGCTGAGCACCTCATAGTACCTGGGATTCTGTCGCCCGATGCTGATGTCCCGCTTCACCGCGAATTCTTCCGAGGGATCCAGCACGAATACCCATTGTCCCCCGGTGGTCTGGTAAAACCCGCCCTTGGTGAGCAGAATGCCCTCTTTTGACTCGCCCAGCTGAAGGCGGATCCTGGAAGTCTGACCGATGCGGATCTGCTCCGGAACCTCATCTGTGAATTCCATGTCCACCGCGAAACGGCCGTTTTGCACCTCCGGGTAGATCTTCCGGATCACACCCTGGTAGGACCTGCCCGCAAAGTCGCATGCGCCGGTAAGCCCGATCTGGATCCTGGCAATGTAATGCTCATCGATATCCACCCTCAGCTTATAGGAATCCAGCACGTTGATGGTCCCCACCCGGTTGCCGTAGGTGACCACCTCCCCGATCTCCGGGTTGAGGGTGGCCAGTTCGCCGTCCACCGTGGCCTTGATGTTCAGATTCTCCAGCCTCCTTCGGATGATCCGCATGCTCTCCTCCATGCTTCTCACAGAGGCATCCAGGGAGCTGATCTGGATGGCACGGTAAACGGAGTCGTTCTTGTAATTCTCGTGGAGAAGGTCCAGCAGTTCCGCGGATGTTTCGTATGTCTCCCGCGACTGGTCAAACTCTTCCCTGGATATGTGCTTCTCGGAGAACAGGACCTTGTTGTTTTCAAATTGCCTCCGGTTCCTTTCCACCTGGGTTTCCAGGTCGATGATCTGCTGGCGGTAGTTGAGCATGCGCTGGTCCATCTGGATCCTGGCGGACCTTCCCTCGTTGATGGCCCGCACCACCTGCGCCTCGTTGTTGGTGATCTCCAGCAGCAGGTTGTCATTGCTCAGGCGGAGGATCACATCCCCCTGCTTCACCATGTTCCCCTCTTCGATGAGGATTTCCTCCACGCGGCCGCCTTCCACGGCATCCAGGTAAATGGTGGAGATGGGCTCCACGGTGCCCTGGACGGTAATGTAATCCTGGAAGACGTCCTCGATCACCTCCTCGATGGTGATGCGGGAGACATCCACATTGTACTTGGAGCTTTTGTCCCCGAAGATGATGATCGCCAGTACAGCAATGACCAGCGCACCGAATGCCATGTACCAGATGGTTTTCCGGGAAAGTCTTCCTTTCCTTTCAATTTTGCGGTCCATTCCTTCTCCTTCCATATGCGAAGTTTTATCAGAGGTTTTATCGCAATATTACGCACCTATTGTGCCAAAGAAAACAAAAATTTGATAATCATCAATTTAATAAATATTACCGGACAGCAAGACCGGAAAAAGTGTACGATTTTGAGATGATAGTGTACGATTTCGGACGCATCGGACACTTTTTTTACTATCTTTGATTGGTGACAATATTGAATATGAACACATTGAAACATAAGGCACTCTTTTTGCGCAATTCAGACTTATATGGACCTATCTAAATGTATAATTGATCATGGAAGAGAAAATCGGAAAAATCCTGGCTGTCGACGACAATGAGGACATCCTTTTCGCCCTGAAACTGCTGCTCCGTCCCCATGTGGAGGTGATCGAGATCCTGCCCGGACCGGAACGGATCCCGGAGATGATGGAGAAACAGGACTGGGACGTGATCCTGCTGGACATGAATTTCACCAAGGATGCCATCAGCGGTCAGGAAGGTTTTGATGCGCTGGCACAGATCCTTGAAATTGATCCCAATGCCGTGGTGGTCTTTATCACTGCCTACGGGGACGCCGAAAAGGCGGTGAGGGCCATCAAGATGGGGGCCACCGACTTCATCCTGAAGCCCTGGCAGAATGAAAAGATCCTGGCCACCATTAACTCGGCCATCAGCCTGCACCGCACCAAGATCCAGGCGGAAAAACTGAGGCTCAGGCAGCAGGAGATCAGCGCGGTCCTGGACCAGCCCTACACCGATTTCATCGGCCAGTCGCCCGAAATGTACGAAGTGTTCAACACCATCAAGAAAGTGGCCGCCACCGATGCCAACGTACTGATCCTGGGAGAGAACGGGACAGGAAAGGAACTGGTGGCCAGGGCCCTGTACCGGAACTCCCTGCGGAAGGACGAGGTGTTCATCAGCGTGGACCTGGGCTCCATCCCCGACACCCTGTTCGAAAGCGAGCTGTTCGGCCATGAAAAGGGAGCCTTCACCGATGCGCACAAGATGAAACAGGGCCGGTTCGAGATCGCCTCCTCGGGTACCCTTTTCCTGGATGAGATCGGGAACCTCACCTACCCCCTGCAATCCAAGCTGCTCACCGTCCTCGAGCGGAGGGAGATCACCCGTGTGGGATCCACCAAACCCATTCCCATCGACGTGCGCCTGATCTGCGCCACCAACAACAACATCCACCAGAACGTGGCCGAGGGGATCTTCCGCCAGGACCTGCTCTACCGCATCAACACCGTGGAGATCCACCTGCCCGCGCTGCGTGACCGGACAGGCGACATCCCGCTGCTGGCAGACCATTTCCTGAAGATCTACAGCAGGAAATACCGCAAACCGATTAGGAACATCCAGTCCTCGGCGATTAAAAAACTGAACCAGTACAGCTGGCCCGGCAATGTGAGGGAACTGCAGCATGCCATCGAACGGGCCGTGATCATGTGCGAGGGGAGCAGCCTCGGGCCGGACGACTTCATGCTGTCCTCGCCCGTGAGGAGCAGCGGGGGACTGGAGCTAGATTCCTATAACCTGGAAGACATTGAAAAAACGGTGATTGAAAAGGTGCTGAAAACCAACCAGGGCAATGTGACACAGGCGGCCACCCAGCTGGGGCTCACCCGCACATCGCTCTACAGGAGAATGGAAAAACATGGTCTTTAAGCAGTTCAGGTTCAATATTATCCTCAGGGTACTGCTGATCACCGCCACGTGCCTCGCCCTGTTCATCACCCTGAACAGTGCCTTCACCTTTACGCCCGTTCTGGTGGCGGGACTGATCATCTACCAGGTCTGGTCCCTGATCCGGTATGTGGACCGGACCAACCGGGAGCTGGCCAGCTTTTTGGAATCCATCCGGTATTCCGAGTTTACGCGCTCCTTCCAGATCGGCAACATCGGCTCATCGTTCGATGAACTCAGCGCGGCGTTCAATGATGTGATGAACGACTTCCAGCAGGTGAGGAGCGAGCGGGAGGAGCATTTCCACTACCTGCAGAGCATCGTGCAGAACATCGACATCAGCATCCTGGCCTACCAGCGGGACGGTACCGTGGAGATGATCAATCCGGCAGCCAAGAAGCTCTTCCAGATCAACACGCTGCGAAACATCAACAAACTAAGGTCCCTGAGCGATGACCTGGCCGAGACGCTGCTGACCATCAACCCGGGCGAGAACCGGCTGGTAAAGGTGCAGGACGAGGAGGACATCCTCCAGCTGGCCATCTATGCCACCGAGTTCAAGGTGAAGGACAAGCTGATCCTTCTAAGCACCGTGAAGAACATCCAGAATGTGCTGGAGGAGCAGGAAACGGCCGCATGGCAGAAACTGATCCGGGTGCTCACCCATGAGATCATGAACTCCATTGCGCCCATCTCCTCCCTCTCCTTTACGGTGGAGTCCATGCTCAAACAGTTCACCACGGGCGGAAAGGGTGCACGGGAAATAGACCTGGACACGGTGAAGGAGATCCAGGGGGCCCTGCAGACCATCAACAAACGGAGCACCGGATTGATGAATTTTGTGGAGACATACAGGAGCCTGACCAAGATCCCCGAACCCAACTTCAGCCAGGTCAGGATGAAGGAGCTGATCGACAATGTGCACACCCTCATGAAAAAAGAGGTCCAGGACAAGAACATCCACCTTATCAACACGGTGGAACCCGCTACCATCGAGCTGACGGTGGACGAGCAGATGATCGAACAGGTGCTCATCAACCTGGTCAAGAATTCCATCCAGGCACTGGAGGGAAAGGAGCAGGGGACGATCCACATCAGGGGTTTCTATAACAAAAGGGGAAGGCCCACCATCCAGGTGATCGATAACGGACAGGGGATCCTGTCAGATGTGATCGACAAGATCTTCATCCCGTTTTTCACCACGAAGCGCAGCGGGTCGGGGATCGGGCTGAGCCTTTCCAGGCAGATCCTCAGGTTGCACGGGGGGACCATCACCGCCAAATCCGATCCGGGTGAAGAAACCATCTTCACCATGACCTTTTAGAAGAAAATCTCTATCTTGACTCCTGAAAGGCAAAACTCCCGGCCATGAAACCAATGAAGGCACTGTTATCCGTTCTGCTCCTCTGTTCACTGTCCGCCGCCGTGAACGCCCAGCTGAAAACCTACCTGAACCTGGAAACAGGTCCCCAGTGGAGCATCCTCCGGGTTTCCGATCCCGGGGATTATTTCACGGGAGCCAACGTGACCAGCACCGCGGCCGGTATCACCCTTTCCCAGGAAATACTGGAGGATCTTTCCATCACCTCGGGAGTCTATTACATTCCATACAAGGCAGGGATCCGCATGGAGGATGACCGCAGGTTCCAGTCTTCCTGGAACAGCCACACTTCCCTGCTGATCCCCCTCCGGGCCGAATACCGGATCAGCTTCCCCGGTCTCCCCGTCAGCCTCATCCCCAGGATCGGGTATGTGTACCATCATTCAAGCATGCCTGCAGGGGGCCACAGCGC
>DSDZ01000014.1 GCA_011048475.1 Bacteroides sp.
CTGTTTCATGTATGCGAACTCCTCATGCTCCGCTCCATGGCCACCAATGGAAAAGCCCCATCCAAGCAGGTCACGGATCTGACCGGTGGTCATGTAAACAGGCTGCTTTTCCATGTAACGTTTAAAATCCACTCCCAGCTCAGATGCCAGCGGATCCAGCAGCGGGATGCGGGGACCCGCGACCATCTTAAGTGCACTGATCACCTGATCTTCAGGGACGACAAGGAATTCAGCAGCTTTTCTGCATGCCTCCCGGTCAGAACTGACCCGGTCCATCAGGATGCTGGCCCGGTACCTGAAAAAAAGGCTCCTGTTATCAATGAAACGATTGTTCAAAAAGAAGATGGCCGGTATTCCTTTCTTTTTAAGAAGCGGTGCAATGACGGAGTGACATTCGGCCAGTCCGTCGTCAAAACTGAGGACCATCCGGGGCCGTCTGCCGCCCTGAAGGGTTTCATCCAGATAATCTTCCAGCTGTACCGGCTCGAACAGCCGGAGCAGGGACTCCAGGTCACGCCCGAACCGGGAAGGATCTCTGAATGGGTACAGGTGACCGATGTGCGGAAGCGGGCGGTCGCTGACCACATGGTAGAAGGGAAAGATGGTCGTTTGCCCGGACAGGGCGATCATGCCTCCCAGGGGCATCCAGCCGGCCGGCAGGGACAGGATTCTTCTGCAGGTATCAGGCATGTCTCCGCGGAGATTTCAAAGGAACCGCCAAACGGTTAAAACGAACGCGCTGGAAAACTTCAGGGTGTGCTCCGAACCCTGAAAAAAAACGGGCCACGGACGGAATGCTGGAACCTTCGAAATCAAGGATCATACCCGATCCGGCATGATCTGCGATAAAAGCGTCCACCACTTTGAACATGCTCCGTCGCTGTTTTCCCCGCTCACTCGAAACGGCCACCAGGTAAATGGCCCTGGTTCGGCTGAATGCGAAAAATGCCGCCGCATCCGGTTCTTCTCCCTCCATGGAACCATAAATCACCCCGTTACCGTTCTTTTTAATCGTCTCCAGCAGTCGCAGCAGCCAGCGGTAGGAAGATTCAGGCCTCCTGAAGATATCATGTCTCTTCTTTAAGCTGACCAGCACCTCCGGAGCGATGTCCTTCCGGACCCCTTCATCCAGCGCCAGTGCCCGCTGGATATTTCGCCTGGTGTTATTGGAATAGGATTGTTTCAGGCTTTCATGGCTGGCTTGCAGGGTCAGCCGGTAGTTCTTGCGGTCATCCACCACAAATGGTCCCTGCTCCCCCACCAGGTTCCCGCTGTTGAAATGCATGTGACCGTAAATGAACTTTTTCGGCACCCGGGAAAGCATGGCGGATATGGTCACGGGATCTGTATAATCTTTGCTGAACACGCCCAGCTGCTGCGTGTAAAAAGGCTGGTACAGGTAACTGATCCCTAATTTCCGGTTCCAGACAAGTGGCATGATGAAGCGGTAGTCATCCATGATCAGGGCGGACCAGTGCTCCGCTGCCGCATCCAGGTACCAGGAGTATGGATAGAGGGTTTCGGCGGCAGAAAGGGCAATCACCTCATTCCACCGGTCATCATCAATGTTTTTCCTGTCAACAAATTTGATCATGGTATGCTGCTTTGCAGCTTAACAATCGTAATCCCCGCCCCTCCCCGGTCAACATGTTCATCCCCGTACCACTCCACCAGGTCCACCGTATGCAGGTACTCCCGGATCAGCTGGCGCAGGATCCCGTCGCCTTTTCCGTGGAGGATCCTCAGCTCTTTCGCGTTGACCATGATGGCCTCATCGATGAATGCCACCACCGCTTCCAGGGCTGCATCCGCCCTTTTTCCGCGCAGGTCAATGTCGGGACGGAAATGGATCCGCCTGGACCCCACATCCCAGTCGCCCAGGTTCACGGCGGACTGACCGCGTATCCTCAGTTTTTCCGCTTCCCCGGCCCCGATCTTCTCCAGCTGGTCCAGTTTCACGTTGCTCTTGAGCATCCCGAATGCAACCACCGCCCCTTTTCCCCTGATCTCCAAAACCTCCCCCGCCGCTTCCTGTCCCCCGATCCGGACCAGGTCGCCCTCGCGGATCTCCCTGTCCTCCTGCTCCCGCTGTTTCCTGACCGTGGTCACGGATGCGCGTTCCCTGATATCGGGACGCTTCTTTTCCAGTTCCGCAGCCCGCTCCCTGATCTCTTCAAGGGATCTTTCCATTCGTTGTTCCTCCGCTCCCTGTTCATTCTCCAGGTGTTCCCTGAATTCCTCAAGCTCCTTTCTCACCTCTTTCGTACGTTCCTTCTCCGCTTCGGCCTCTTTGATCTCCCTGATGGTCTGCTCGATCTTCCTGTTGGCGCTGCCCAGCATCTGTTCGGCCTTCTCCCTGGCTTCCTTCACGATGGCCTTCCGCTGCCGGTTGCTCTCCTGCAGCTCCTTTTCATACCGGGCCATCAGTTCCTCCAGCTTTTTTTCGGACTGCCGGATCTTTTTCCGCTTGCTTTCCCAGTACGTTTTATCTCTTAAAATCTCCCTGAGGTGTTTATCAAAATCGATGTGGTCCTGTCCGACCTTTTCGGAAGCCTTGTTCAACACATCCTCCGGGAGACCTATCTTGCGGGCGATCTCGAAAGCGAAGGAGCTGCCGGGTTTTCCCACCTGGAGCCGGTAAAGGGGCTCCATCTTCTGGTTGTCAAACAGCATGGCGCCGTTCACGATCCCCTCTGCGGAGGTGGCGTAATGTTTCAGGTTCGTATAGTGGGTCGTCATGATCCCGTGGGTGCCCGAATGGTTTAGCTCCTCCAGGATCGACTCGGCGATGGCCCCGCCCAGCATGGGCTCGGTCCCCGTTCCGAACTCATCGATCAGGATGAGTGTCCCGGGGGAAGCATTTTTAAGGAAATACTTCATGTTCATCAGGTGGGAGCTGTATGTGCTCAGGTCGTTGTCGATAGACTGCTCGTCGCCGATGTCAATGAAGATCCCCCTGAACATACCGAATACGGAATCCTCGCTGCAGGGGACCAGGAGTCCGCATTGCAGCATGTACTGCAGGAGTCCGATGGTTTTCAGGCAGACGGATTTCCCGCCTGCATTGGGACCCGAAATGAGCAGGATCCGGTGCTTTGCTCCCATCCGGAAGGTGAGCGGCACCACCTCCCTTTGTTCAGCCTGGAAGGCCAGCCATAACAGGGGATGCCTGGCATCCCGCCAGTCGAACACCGGTTCGTCCCTCACCTCCGGCAGCCGGGCTCCGATCCGCAGTGCAAACAATGCCCTGGCCCGGACGAAATCGATCTCCGAAAGGAACTCATGCGATTCCAGCAACTCCGGAATGTAGGGCCGGATGTCATTGGTCAGCTGCCGCAGGATCCGGATGATCTCCCTCCGTTCGGCATATTCCAGCTCCCGGATCTCGTTGGACAGCTCCACCACCTCATCCGGCTCAATGAACACAGTCTTCCCGCTGGCAGATTCATCATGGATCATTCCCTTCAGCATTCTTTTGTTCGCGACTGTCACCGGGATCACCGGCCGGCCGTCACGGAAGGTGGGGGCGGCGTCCTGGTCCACCCATCCTTCCCGCTGTGCCCTTCCGATTACCTGGCTCAGCTTTTTTGACACGGCTCCCTGCAACTCCTGCTGGCTGCGCCTGATCCGGAGCAGGTCCTGGGAGGCATTGTCACGGATATTCCCGTGTTTGTTAAGAACCTTCTGGATCCGTTCACTGACAAAGGGAAAAACTTTGACAGGCCTGGACAGCTCTCCCAGGGCGGGGTATTTCTCCTCTTCATCCGAACGGAAGAAGTGGAGGATCGCCTTGATGGAGTCCAGGGTACGGGAGAGTGCAAACACCTCCTCGGCAAGCAGGTAGGTCCCCTCCACCTCCGCTTTTTTCAGTGCTTCCCTGTTGTCAAAAAAATGCTGGAGGGGAAATTCTTCTTCCTGCAGACAGATCTCCCTGAATTCGGCCGTCCGCTTCAGCTCCCGTTCAACATCCCCGAAAACGGTCATGAAATTCATGGCATCCACCCGCTCCTGTCCCGGTTCAAAAAGGCAGTGGGATTTGATCAGTTCGCGGATCCTGTCAAATTCAATTTTCTCCTCGAATTGCTTCGGATAGATCAAGACAACCAGCTTTATGCCAAAAGTAAGAAAAATGAGCTAGACCACCTCGATCCATCCTCTCTTTGCGGCGGATGCAAAGATGGCGGCAAGGACCCTTGTATTGGCCAGGGCATCCTCCAGGGGAACGGGCACCTCTGTGTTTTCCAGGATCGCTCTGGAGAAGGCATCCCCCATCAGCCGGTACTGGTCTGCCACCGGATAGGAGGTGACGCTGATCTCATCCAGCAGGATGCTGCCCCTGTCATGGGCAACGGTGCAGGGACGGTCGCCTGGGGCATTGAAGGGGATGTGCACCTCCAGGTGCCCTTCGGTCCCGAAGAGATGCATCCGCTGGTAGGGAACCAGCTGCGTGCTGACGGAAAACTGGGCCTGGCCCGAAGGAAATTCCATGATCACGCTTCCCAGCCGGTCGGTCCCCATCTCCGGATCGAACTCCAGGAGCGAGATCACCCGGACCGGTTCCTGCTCGAAGATGTAGCGGGACATGGTCACCGGGTAACAGCCGATGTCCAGGATCCCCCCTCCCCCCAGTTCCCGTATGTTCCTGATGTTGGACGGATCAATGTTATGGTAGCTGAACGCACCCTGGATAAGCCTCAGCCGGCCGATCTCCCCCTTTCTCACCCGCTCCCTTGTCCCGATCCACTGGGGGTTCGATTTCACCATGAATGCCTCACCGGCCTTCACCCCAAAGCGGTCCCTCACCCGGATCATCTCTTCGGCCTCCTCCACGGTCAGGGCAAGTGGTTTTTCGCACAGCA
>DSDZ01000013.1 GCA_011048475.1 Bacteroides sp.
GGGAATGCCCGGGTATGACAAGGCCCCCCTCTTTTCGCCGGACGGAAAGCAGCTGTTCTGGCTGAGCATGGAGCGGGCGGGATTTGAGGCGGACAGGTACCGGCTCTTCCGGCTGGACCTGGCATCAGGGGAGAAGGAATGCCTCACCCCGGAATTTGACCACAGTCCGTCCGGCCTGACATGGGGCCACGACGGGAATACCCTCTATTTCGTGGCCGGCGTAATGGCCACCTTCCAGATCTTCCGGCTCGATGTACCCACGGGAATGATCACAGCTGTCACTTCGGGCGACCATGACTATCATTCCGTGGCCGTGGCAGGCGACCGGCTGATCGCCACCCGGGTGGATATGACAAAACCTGAAGAGATATACAGTGTGGATCCCGCCACCGGCGAGGCGACCGAGATCTCCTTTGAGAACAAACACATCCTGGACCGGCTGGCCATGCCCTCGGTGGAAAAACGGTGGATCACCACCACCGACAACAAGCAGATGCTCACCTGGGTCATCTATCCGCCACATTTCGACAGCACCCAATCATATCCCGCACTCCTGTACTGCGAGGGCGGGCCCCAGTCGGCCCTGAGCCAGTTCTGGAGCTACCGATGGAATTTCAGCCAGATGGCTTCCAACGGGTACATCGTGGTGGCTCCCAACCGGCGGGGGGTCACCACCATGGGCCAGGAGTGGACCGACCAGATCAGCAAGGATAACAGCGGACAGGCTATGCAGGATCTGCTGCGGGCCATTGATGTGATGAAGGAGGAACCCTTTATTGATGAGGACAGACTCGGGGCCATCGGGGCCAGCTTCGGAGGCTTTTCCGTATTCTGGCTGGCGGGGAACCACGAGGGAAGGTTCAAAGCGTTCATCGCCCACTGCGGGGTATTCAACTCGGAAATGGAATACATGACCACCGATGAGATGTTCTTCGACAACTGGGAGAAGGGGGGCGCCCCCTGGGAGAGGGACAATCCCGTGGCCATGCGGTCCTACGCGGGCTCACCGCACAATTTCGTCCGGAACTGGGATACGCCCATCCTGATCATCCACGGGGAACACGATTACAGGATCCCTTACACCCAGGCACTGGCCGCTTTCAACTCCGCACAGTTGCTGGGCGTTCCAAGCAAACTGCTGTTTTTCCCCTCGGAAACCCACTGGGTGCTGAGCCCCCAGAACGGGATCCTCTGGCAGCGGGAGTTCAAAGGCTGGCTCGACCGCTGGCTAAAAAAATGAGGTTTTATGCTGAAGCATTTACTTATCGTGGGACTGGGAGGCTTTGCGGGAAGTGCAGGCAGGTACCTGATCTCCCGGCTTACCAGTCAATTTGAGTTTTTTTCCATACCCCTGGGCACATTGATCGTCAATGTGACGGGAAGTCTCCTGATCGGGTTCCTCATAGGGATCTCCGAGAAAAGCCCGATCCTCACCGTGGAACTCAGAATGTTCCTGATGGTGGGACTTTGCGGTGGTTTTACCACTTTTTCAACCTTTGCGGGAGAAAACCTGATATTGATGCGGAACGGCCAGCTACCGCTGCTTCTTGCTTATACATTCTTAAGTGTTCTGCTGGGTTTTACAGCAGTCTACATCGGCTATCTATCAACCAAACCGTTTTGATGTGAAAAAATCAGAATTCAGCATGCTGAAGATCCATGCCAGCTCCACTGACAAAATCGGCTCCAGGCCGCTTTATCAGCATATCGTGGAACGTGCAAGAGAGAACGGGATCGAAGGAGCCACTGTGTACAGGGGAATCATGGGATTCGGTTCCAGCAGCAGGATCAGTTCTTCCAGGTTCTGGGAACTGACCGAAAAACTGCCAATCTCAATTGAGCTGATCGATCAGACAGAAAAACTGGAAGCTTTCTATACGCTGATCGAGGAGCATCTGGTCCACATGCCCAAAGGTTGCCTCGTCACCCTCCAACCGGTGACCCTCCTGCTCAAGAAACCGGGCAAGAAGGGAAAAAAAGCAGAATAATAACTTTACAGAATTCCTTATACCCATGAATTCACACATCCGATTTGCCCGTTGCCTTGCCATCCTGACCCTTCCGTTCACTGCCTTTATCTTCACAGGCTGTGAAAAAGAACCGCCCCGGCCACCCAACATTCTTTTTGCCATTGCCGATGACTGGGGATGGCCCCATGCAGGGGCCTATGGCGACCCGGTGGTGCAGACCCCGGCCTTCGACCGGGTGGCAAGGGAGGGGATCCTGTTCAACCATGCCTACGTTTCCGCCCCATCCTGTACCCCTTCGCGGAACGCCATTTTGACCGGACAGTACCACTGGCGGCTGGGAGAGGGGGCCAACCTGTGGAGCACACTGGATACCACCATCCCCGTTTTTCCATTGTTGCTGGTAGATGCAGGGTATGAGATCGGGCATTACAGGAAGAGCTGGGGACCCGGCAAACTGGATAACTGGACAAGGCACCCGGCGGGAAAGAATTACGACGAGGGCGGTTTCGAGGCCTTCCTGGCCGAGAGGACCGCGGATAACCCGTTCTTTTTCTGGCTGGGCTCCTGGGATCCGCACCGGCCCTATGAGCGGGGTACCGGGGTGGCCAACGGCATGGATCCTGAAAAGATCTGCCTGTTCGAATGCTTTCCGGATGCCGCGGTGGTCAGGAGTGACGTGGCCGACTATTACTACGAAGTGCAGCGGTTCGATACCCTGGTGGCCGAGGCCATCCGGTTGCTGGAAGAAGCCGGGGAGCTTGAAAATACCATCATTGTGGTCACCGGGGACAACGGCATGCCCTTCCCGCGGTGCAAGGCCAACCTGTATGACTGCGGAACAAGGATGCCCCTGGCCATTCGGTGGGGAGCCGGCATCAGGAAACCGGGGAGGATCCTGGATGATTTCGTGAGCCTGAGCGACCTGGCACCCACCTTCCTGGAACTGGCCGGGGTGGAGGTCCCCGGGGTGATGACCGCGAAGAGCATGACAGGCCTGTTCAAAAGTACGGAGGAAGGCTTCGTGGACCGGGAGAACCGGGACTATGTACTGCACGGCAAGGAGCGGCATGTCCCGGCCCAGGAAGGGCATATGGGCGGGTATCCCAGCAGGGCGATCCGCACCCACGACTTCCTCTATATCCGGAATTTCGAGCCTGACCGCTGGCCCTCAGGCACTCCCAATTACACAGAGGCAGCCATCCCTTATTGTTGGCTTGGGGACTGTGACAACGGTCCCACCAAAACATACATGACGGAATACCGGGAAAAGGATGCACACCACCGGCACCTGTGGGAACTGGCATTCGGAAAACGTCCGGCTGAGGAACTCTACGACTGCCGCAAGGACCCGGAGCAGCTGGTGAATGTGGCCGGCGAACAGGAATATGCGGAGATCAGGGAAGAATTGTCTGCCCGGTTGATGGAACAGCTAAAGCGTACCGGCGATCCCAGGTTGCTGGGCGGAGCAGAACTGTTCGATACCGTTCCCTATTACGGAACGGGGCCCAGGCATCCTTCCCATAGCTCTGAAGAGGAATAGTATTTACTCCATTCGCAGCCGATCCGCGGGGAAAATCTTCACCCGCAACGCTCAGTCCCCGAAGCTGGTCTCCAGGTTCCTGGCACTGATGATCCAGGGATGGTCGGGCGGAACGTAATTGATCTTTCCCACCACCTCCTCCATGGGTACGGGCTTTGTGCGTTCCCCGTCCACCGCCACCATGATCCCGTACTGCTCTTTCTTCAGGTATTCGATGGCACTGGTCCCCAGGCGGGTAGCCAGCAGGCGGTCGGCCGCTGACGGGGTCCCCCCGCGCTGGAGATGTCCCAGGATGGTGACGCGCGTCTCCAGTCCTGTGATCTTCTGCAGCTCGTCGGCCATTTTGATGGTGGAACCCCTGTACTCGTTGTCCAGCTGTTTGATCTGTTCTTTGAATGCGGAGCGTTGCTCCCCTTCCGCTGCTTCCATTTTCTTTTCAATCGCTTTGATCTTGTTGGCACCTTCCCTGTTGATGGCTCCTTCGGCCACGGCCACGATGCTGAAGCGCTTCCCCCGGCTCACCCTTTCCAAAATGCTGTCGGCCAGCTTGTCAATGGTGTAGGGGATCTCGGGAAGCAAAATCGCATCGGCTCCTCCGGCCAGCCCTGCACCAAGTGCCAGCCAGCCCACCCTGTGCCCCATGATCTCCACGATGATGATCCTGTGGTGGCTGGATGCTGTGCTGTGCAGGCGGTCGATGGCATCGGTGGCGATCCCCAGGGCCGTATCGAAACCGAAGGTCACATCCGTTCCCATGATGTCGTTGTCGATGGTCTTGGGTAGTGTGATGATGTTCAGGCCTTTCTGCGACAAACGGTAGGCGTTCTTGAGAGTGCCCCCGCCTCCCAGGCATACCAGTGCGTCCAGGTGGTTTTTCTCATAGTTTTCCGCGATCACATCGGTCATATCCACGTATTTCCCGCCCATGGGCATCTTGTGGGGCTTGTCCCTGCTGGTTCCCAGGATGGTCCCCCCCAGGGTCAGGATCCCGGAGAGCATTTTGTTGTCCAATCTTTCCGAGCGGTTCTCCATCAACCCCCTGAATCCGTCCCTGAAACCGATCACCTGGAAGGACCCGTCGCTTGCGGCTGATTTGCCCAGACCCCTGATGGCAGCGTTCAATCCCGGTGTATCGCCCCCCGAAGTGAGGATCCCGATATGTCCGGACCGTTTGATCTTTTTCATCAGCGTATTTTATTAATTTTCTGAAAGTTATGTAAATATCTCGAGTGACATTTTAAAAAACAGCTGTTGGTACCAACCCGCCTCACTCACCGGGCTTCAGGATCACCTTGAGCAGGCCGGGTTCTCCCTGATACAGCCTTTTAAACCAC
>DSDZ01000093.1 GCA_011048475.1 Bacteroides sp.
CACCTGGAGACCATCAGGGAATACCAGGTGGATGAGATCCGTGCCTTTGCCACGTCGGCCATCCGGAATGCCAGCAACGGGAACCAGTTCGTAGACGCTGTGAAGCAGCGGTTCGGGATCAGGGTGCGGGTGATCCCCGGGGACAGGGAAGCGGAACTGATCTACAAGGGAGTGCGCCAGGCCATTCCCCTCACCGAGGAAAGGGTGCTCATCCTGGATATCGGCGGAGGAAGCAATGAGTTCATCCTGTGTAACCGGGAAGGGATCATATGGAAAAGGAGTTTTGAGATCGGAATGGCCCGGGTACTGGAGCTCTTCAATTTGTCGGATCCCATCACCACGGAAGAGATCCGGGCGGTTGAATCCTATTACCTGGAAGCGCTCAGCCCGCTGCTGGAGGTGGTTAAAAAAGCAAAGCCCGAACGGCTCATCGGGGCTTCCGGCTCGTTCGACACCTTTTATTCCCTCATCAGGCATCAGAAGGAAGAGGCAGAGGACGGCCTCAACGGGCGGGAGATCTCCATGGGAGATTACGAAAAGCTCCACAGGCAACTGCTCACCTCCACCCTCCAGGAACGGAAATCCATGCCCGGGATGGAACCAGTCCGCCTGGAAATGATTGTGTCCGCCTCAATTTTTGTTAGTTTTGTGATCAGGTTATGCCACATCAGGCACCTGCACCAGTCCGCCTTCGCCCTGAAGGAAGGTGTGATGGCCGAGCTGGTGGGACTCTAACAAGCGGCACATGGCACACATCCTGGTCATCGACGACGAAAAAAGCATCCGGAACACCCTCAAGGAGATCCTGGAATACGAGAAATTCACGGTTGACCTGGCCGAACACGGGGCCGGGGGACTGGAGCTGTATAAGAAGAACAGCTACGACATCGTGCTCTGCGACATCAAGATGCCCGAAATGGACGGGCTGGAGGTGCTGGAGAAGATCTTCCAGGAAGAGGGCGATGCCCAGGTGATCATGATCTCCGGTCACGGCAACATCGACAACGCGGTGGAAGCCATTAAGAAAGGGGCATATGATTTCATCGAAAAACCGCTGGACCTGAACCGGCTCCTGATCACCATCCGGAATGCCCTGGACAAATCGAACCTGATCACCGAGACCAGGGTGCTTAAAAGAAAAGTGGGCAGGACCAACGAAATGGTGGGTGAATCCGCAGCCATCAAAAAGGTGAAGGAGATGGTGGACCGGGTGGCCCCCACCGACGCCAGGGTGCTGATCACCGGCGACAACGGGACCGGCAAGGAACTGGTGGCCCGGTCGCTCCACGAAAAAAGCGCCCGGGCGGAAGGCCCCTTTGTGGAGGTGAACTGTGCTGCGATCCCCTCCGAACTGATCGAGAGCGAGCTTTTCGGACACGAGAAAGGGGCATTTACCTCGGCCATCAAGCAGCGGAAGGGAAAGTTCGAGCAGGCCGACGGGGGGACCATCTTCCTGGATGAGATCGGGGACATGAGCCTTTCAGCCCAGTCCAAGGTCCTCAGGGCCCTGCAGGAGAACAAGATCAACCGGGTGGGGAGCGACAAGGACATCCATGTGAATGTGCGGGTGCTGGCGGCCACCAACAAGAACCTGAAGGAGGAGATCGAAAAGAACACCTTCCGGGAGGACCTCTACCACCGGCTGAGTGTGATCCTGATCCACGTCCCCTCGCTCAACGACCGGCTGGAGGACATTCCGCTCCTGGCCGAGCACTTCAACCAGGTGATCTGCGAGGAGTACGGGACCCAGCCCAGGGTGATCAAGGAAGATGCCATTAAGGAGCTGCAGAAGATCACCTGGACCGGCAACATCCGGGAGTTCCGCAACGTGCTGGAACGGCTGATCATCCTCTGCGACAAGGAGATCACCGGGAAAGACGTGGCCAGCTACGCGATGCCCATTTCAAGATGATACGGTGCCGTATCCGCGGTGGTCAAAGGCCGGTCTTCATTCCTCTTTCGCAACCCGTCTGACGGATCCATCAGCCCGATATCTTCAGGACTGATCCTTTTTCTGTTCTTCCTCCCCGGTTCGTTGCTGGATAAAATAATGTGGGCGCCTTTTTGTTTCGTGGAAGATCCTTGCCAGGTACTCCCCGACGATCCCCAGGATCAACAGCTGCACCCCGCCCAGGATCAGGATGGTCACCAGCAGGGAGGTCCATCCCGGATTGGTCCTCCCCAGGAAATACATGACGACGGCATACACCAGGTAGATTAGTCCCGAGAAAAGCACAACCAGTCCGAAAACCGCGCTGATCCTGAGTGGTTTTGAAGAAAAGGAGGTGATCCCGTCCAGGGCAAAGTGCCTCATCTTCCTGAAAGAATATTTGGAGGTCCCGGAGATCCTTCGGGGCGCCCGGTACTCCAGGGTGGCCTGCCTGAATCCCATCCAGCCGATGATCCCCCTGGTAAACCGGTCATGCTCTTCCATGGAAAGGAAGGCATCGAGCGCTTTGCGGTTCATGATCCTGAAATCGGCTGCGGATGGTTCGATCCTGACATCGGAAAGTGCATTGAAAAGGCGGTAAAACCATCTGGAGGAAGCCTTCTTCACCACCCCGGTCCCCTCTGTCTCCAGCCTGACCGTATTGACGATGTCGTAACCTTCGGACATTTTACCGATCAGTGCCGGGATCATGGAAGCCGGGTGCTGCCCGTCCGCATCCATGATCACCACCCGGTCGCCCCGGGCTTCGTGAAGACCTGCATACAGGGCCACCTGGTGTCCGAAATTCCTGGACAGCCGGATGCCTTTCACACGCGGATCCTGCCCGGACAGTTCCTCGATGACGGCAAACGTGCCGTCACTGCTTCCATCATCCACAAAGACCACCTCCAGACCGTCCCCATCTTCCGGAACAGATTCCATGATATCCCGGTACACGGGCCGGAGGTTTCCTTCTTCATTATAGCAGGGAAGTACAATACTGAGCATGCCGGCCTGGTTTGAAGCGAATTTATGAAATATCGTTTAGCCTGATGCAGATTTTATCATCAAATTATCTCATTCCGGATGGAGGACACGGTTGTTCACCCGGATCTGTGTATCTTCCCGGAGAAGATGCGTGCATCCTTCCGGTCGCACCAGGACCCGGTCCACCACCATTTCCCCTTTGGTGACAACTTTGTTCCGCATGGTGATCCTGATGGTGGTATTGGGCCGTTCCACATGGACCGGGTACTCGATCAGCCCCCGGGAGCCCTCCCTCAGCACCATCTGCCTGAAAAAATCGGTGTACAGGTACCGGTACCTGGATCCGTCCTCCGCATACAGCTCCGTCCAGAAATTGGTCCTTGGCCATAGGTCACGGTCCGCGCCTTCAAACCAGAAGGAGACTAAAACGTTTCCGCTGTCCGGGATGACCGCCTCGAAAAAGGTGACCGGACGTTTGAATTCACCGCTGAAAACACCGCCTTCCAGAGAGGAGAAATCCTCATACACAATCTTTTGTGAACAAGCGGAGGAGGTATCCGCCGCAAGCGACATTAACTCCGATCTCCTGTCCCCGGTCAGACTCCTGATGCTGTCCGTTTCCAGGGTGTAGATGCGGAGGTTTTCGTTCTCATCCACCTGCTCCGCCTTGCTGATCAGCCCCTTCTCATATGGTGTGAGCCCGCCTTTTTTATGCACGATCAGCAGATAGGGTTTCTGATTGGGAAGTCCCCGGAGCAGCGGATAATCATGGTACGGCTCCAGCACAAAATCCAGGTTCATCAGTGTCTGCGAGATGGAGGTCCTGCTGAGCATGACCGCATTCAGGGGGAGACCTGTCCGGATGGCTGCGGCATAGGCATCCTTCTGGACGGGAGAATTGTCCCCGATCCAGTAATTCTCTGAACCCACATGAAAGTAAGGAAGCGGGAAAATGGCCTGGTACTTTTCGAAATCATGCCGGTTGTACCAGGTATCCTCCGGCAGGGAATAGCGTCCGGAGAACCATTTTGCCGGATTGTAATACATACGCGGATAATACCGGATGTTCCAGAATGCCTCATACCCGGCAAACAGCAGAACCGCGACCAGGAATACGGTCCTGAGGGTGGTCCTGTTCCTGCTGAACCACCTCCAGAGGTACCAGAAGGAGGTGATGGCCATCACGTAGTAGAACGGGAACACGAACCTTCCCACGGCCCTGAGCTGACGGAACGGGCCGGTGTAATTCAGCAGCCTTTCCCAGCTGGGGGAAAACGGCAGTCCCAGAGCGAGCAGCAGTCCCAGCACCGATGCCCAGAACAGGATGTTCCAGCCCTGGTGCCCGGTAACGGCAAGGGCATTCCAGCGTTTTCCTTTGAAAAGCCTGATAAAGACCGACATAAGAATGATGGCCGCTACCACCGTCCCCAGCAATCCCACGTAAGCTTTCATCCTGACCGGTCCGTCCGGGTCGTACCATCTGCCATGGGGAAATCCCAGGGGCAGGAACACTGCATCCAGCCTGACCCGGCTCGGGTAAAAACCCCAGGGATAGGCAGTGCGGTCCAATCCCGGATCATGCATTCCCGTGAAGATCATGTAGGCCGCAAAAGGAATGATAAACTGGATGAGCAGGTGGGATACCAAAAATCCCGGTCTCCCGAATTTCTCTTTGTTGTGGATCGGCAGAAAAATCCAGTATGGGACCCAGAGGATCAGGATGAACGCTGCGATGTAAAGTTGTTTTGCACTGAACAGGATCACCAGGATCCCGAAAATAACTGAAATGAGGTAACCGGGCTTTCTGTAAAACCTGAGGAGCAGGTAGAGGATGACCGGGATCACGTAGGCATAGGCCAGGTTGTAATGCCCGCCCAGTCTTTCCCACTGGTTGGACAGAATGATGATG
>DSDZ01000234.1 GCA_011048475.1 Bacteroides sp.
CATTTTGATCAAGCGAGTTGGACTCCGATACACATTGCTTATACGAGTGGGGTTAAGATAGCGGGCAATAAAATAACCAACGTTTTTCCTGTCCCCTTCTTGATCAAGTCAGAAGGAGGTGACACACTATTTGCACATGCAGGAGCCATTCTGGGACCCCGGTTTTTTAATCCGGCCAAATTCCTGCCAGGAACAACAGGCCATTTGATATTTGAGAACAACGAAGTCGACATTCCTTCTGAGAAACCCGAGGCAACCATGGGGCAAGGGGTTTTTCTTGTTTGGACTTACGGCTCAATAATTGAAGCAAAAGGAAACACCTTCAGGAACGTCTCAAGAAACTCGATCGAGAGCCTGGAAAATTATTGCGATGAGAGAAAGTCGGGAATGGTGATCATTACGGACAACCGAATTATCACTCCCACAACAGGTTGTTCATATCCCGATGCGTCTTCCTACCCGAACGGTATTGTAGCAGGCTGGTTTTTAGATCTGTCCGCAGGTATGGATCCTGCTAGGAACTCAAAAATCATCATCATGAACAACTATATTGAGACGAGTGGCGAACTTTCCTCCGGAGTCATTGGCCTTGCTGATGGAATGACAATCGTAAATAATGAAATTGTTTTAAGCGGATCGCAATCCAGGGCGATTCTTCAGTTCGGCTCTGGTGGCTTAATTGCCGGAAACATCCTAAAAGGCACTGGTGCCTATGCATTTATGGCTCTTCCTTACGAGAACGAGCTCAAGGGAAATGGTAACACATTCCTCAGAAACGATATACAACTGTTTACTCCTTTGAAGGCGGATTTCCTGAGTGAGGGTAACGATAACATTTATATCAAGTAACAGCCAGATGTTATCAAAAATCAGGATCTCAGATACCGGTCAAAATATATGAGCGGTCATGACCACCCGCTCCTGGTCTCCGGGTGGCGGCGTTTCAATGGTCCTGACCCCAAATACCGGTCCCGCATACTTCTCTTCCCCGTCGAAGGTCACTGTTACGGTCCCCGATCCGGTCAATGCTGACGGGATCTGGTAAAGGACCTCCATCTTTTCGTTTGTCCGGATTCCAGGTGCATTCTCTGTGGCAACGGGCACTCCGTTGACCCTGATCTCGAATTCCCTGGGACCCAGGAAACCGGTCCAGTACTCTACCACCAGTCCCGCGGGCAGGTTCCTTTTCACCCGCAGTTCATAGGAGAACCATCCCTGGCGCGCCTCCACGCAGGGCTGCCCGTTGAACTCATAAAAACCGGGATTCTCACCCCTGAAACCATGGTTCCGGTTGTCCGGACCCGGTGCGGGCACCACGTAGTCGATGGTCCTCGCCTCCAGCTCCGACCGCCCCTTTCGCCAGACTTCAACGGCTTTCAGGTATTCTTGCCATTCCGCTGCCGAATATAGATCCCAGTAAACCGTATAGTTGTGGTCGTCGATCGCGTAAAGGGGCCTGACGGGCACATCTTCGGGCCTGCACACCCCGTTGGTCATAAAACAGTTCGGTTCGTTTTCCATGGCTGACAACCAGGCGGACGGATCCCTGTTCTCCGTGACCAGTCCGGGGACAATGAGGGGATCTGCGGCATGCTCATCGGAGGCGGGACCGAGATCGGCGGCCAGGACCAGGGGACCGTACATAATAGCCACCCGTTTTGGATCGTCCGGCATGGGTTCCAGCCTGAGCCGGAACGGCATCTCCACCTGCACCTCATCCTCCTTTTTCCAGGTCCCCTTCACGGTGACGAAGGATCCCGGCTGCTGCCTGATCCGCTTCCTTTTGCCATTTACAGTGACTGAGAACCGCTCGTCGGCCCAGGAAGGTTTCCTGATCTGCAGGATCAGGTCCGCGGGCCGCTCATTCAGAAAGAGGAGTCTGGTGCCCTGTTCTTCAGGGAAATTGGTTACCTGCCGGATCACGATCCCTTTCTCCTTCCAGTTAAGTTCGGCAGCGATGAACTGGGTCACAAAGAGCTCTTCCCCGCTGTGGAAGAAGACGGCCCCGCCGTATTTGGAGTGATTCTCCATCCCGGTCCCCACACAGCAGGTAAAATCGTACGGATCCTGGAAGAGCTTGTGTCCGCCCATCTGCAGGGAGTGGAAATAGAGCACCCGGCCGTTTTCGGAATGCTGGGAGGAAAGGATGTGGTTGATCAGGGCCAGCTCATAGAAATCGGCCACCCCGGGGGAGGCATCCCAGGAGAAGAGATGCATGGAAAGCTTCAGCATGTTATACACATTGCACGATTCGGAGGTGTTGCTGCTCAGCCGGTTACTGAGGCTGTCCGGGGAACCGAAATACTCGTGGTGCCCGTGCGAGCCATTCGCATAGGAATGGTGGTTGACCACCCGTTCCCAGAAATATTGTGCGGCTTTCCTGTCCTTCATATACCCGGTGAGTTCATACCGCCTTGCCAGGCCGACCAGTTTGGGGATCTGGGTGTTCCCGTGTTTCCCGGGCAGGATGTCCACTCCCTCTGCGAGCGGATCCAGGACGGCCCTGTGGTGGAACCGCCGGGAAAGATCCAGGTAGACCCCGTCTCCCGTATCGGCGTAAAGGTCGGCCAGGACCTCGTTCATCCCCCCGTGTTCGCATGAGAGGATCTCCTGCATTTGATCCTCCGAAAGTCCCGCGAGCAGGCCCTGAAGCCAGTCGCCTGCCTTCCGTTCCACCCGGAGCGCGTTGCTGTTGTCACACAGCCTGTAGGCATCCCTGAGACCAGCCATGACCTTATGCTGGGTGTAAAAGGGGACCCAGATCCCGTTGAGGTCGAAAGGGGCGGCACGGATGATCCCTTTTCCCACTTCTTCCTCCAGGATCCGCTTCCCATCCGGGAAGGCGCCCAGATAACCGTTCCCGTGTGCTTCCTGGCAGCTATCCAGTTCAGCCACCATGTAATTCACCCGCTCCAGGAACCGGCCGTCGCCTGTACTGCGGAACATCAGTGCACATGCACTGAGATAATGGCCCAGGCTGTGACCCGCGATGGTGGCATCCTCCCACCCGTGGTAATGCTCCGCCCCTGGTTCCAGTCCCGCCTCGATCCTGAATTTGGCCAGCAGCCTGTCCGGTTCATAGTTCAGCAGGGAGTTGATATTCAGTTCGGTGGCAGCCCTGAACGGCCCGTCCAGCAGCTGCACATCCCGCAGGTCGAAGGGGGTGCACCGGAAGGGGACCGGCCCGGCCTGCGTTCCGGTCTTTGATCCGGTGTGTGTTCCTCTCTTCTGCCCGGTCCCTTCCCCTGAGGGAGAAGTATCACAGGAATAGCAGGCGAAAAGCAGGCTGATAAGCAGTGCTGTGGATATGGTGCCGGAGGGTTTCATCTTTTTTTACGAAGATAAGCCTTTGCAGTGGAAGGGATGCTTTTCTTTGTTATTTTCAAAATCAGAAGTAACTTGAACGACCATACCTGCAATACAGATGAAAAAGATTTTACTGCTCCTTATGATTCCGGTGCTGGCCGGAACCGGCGTACATGCACAGAAATTCGGGGGACTGGCGATGACCCCGCCCATGGGCTGGAACAGCTGGAACCATTTTGGCTGCAACGTGGATGAACGGCTCATCATGGAAGTGGCGGATGCCATGGTGGAATCCGGAATGAAGGACGCCGGATACCTGTATGTGAACATCGATGATTGCTGGCATGGAGAGCGGGACAGCCTCGGGTTCATCCATCCGGATCCGCAACGGTTCCCATCCGGCATGAAAGCCCTGGCCGATTACATTCATTCAATGGGACTGAAGCTGGGGATCTATTCCGACGCCGGATGGAAGACCTGTGCAGGGAGGCCGGGCAGCCGCGGGTATGAATACCAGGATGCCATGCAGTACGCCGGATGGGGGATCGATTACCTGAAATATGACTGGTGCAATACCGAGGGACTGAACGCTGAAGGGGCTTACCTGACCATGCGGGATGCCCTCTATGCAGCCGGTCGCCCTGTTGTATTCAGCATCTGCGAGTGGGGGAACAGCGATCCATGGGAATGGGCAGCGGACATCGGCCACCTCTGGAGGACCACCGGGGACATCTACAATTGTTTCGATTGCGTGAAGGACCACGGGGACTGGAATTCCTGGGGGGTGCTCCAGATCCTGGACATGCGCGACAATGGTGTGCTGAGGAGATCTGCGGGTCCGGGGCACTGGAACGATCCCGACATGATGGAGGTGGGGAACGGAATGTCGGTTTCGGAGGACAGGGCCCACTTCAGCCTGTGGTGCATGCTGGCAGCGCCGCTCATTGCAGGGAACGACATCCGGTCCATGAGCAAAGAGACCCTGGCCATCCTGACCAACAGGAGGGCCATTGCCGTGAACCAGGATCCCCTGGGGATCCAGGGATACAAACATGCATCCGTGGATAGCCTGGATGTATGGGTCAAGCCGCTGTCAGACGGCCGTTTTGCTGTCTGTTTCCTGAACAGGGGATTGAACGCAACGGAGATGGAATTCGTCTGGAAGGATAATCCATTCAATGACAGGCTGACCGGCCGGGCGGCCGATTTTGAAAAGAAGATCTACCGCTTTGAGAATGTGTGGGAGGATACCCACAGGGGTGATACGGGAGCGCCATTGCGCGCGACCATTCCCGGCCACGATGTGCTGATGCTGATCCTGGCGGAGCAACGGTGATACGCGGATGCTCATGCCTGCCCTCCCTCAGGAGGCCGGGCCCAGCCTGTACATTTCCGATCCGGCCAGCAGAAAGCAGCCCAGACCGTAATCCTCGAAGTCCGGTACGCTTTTGTAAGTGACGGGCTGACCGGCCTCGGGGTCCTTTCCGGTGGACTGCACATAC
>DSDZ01000233.1 GCA_011048475.1 Bacteroides sp.
CCAGGAATTCGACCGACTCCATCGCAATATTGTAAAGACCTCCATCACCGGTGATCTCATAGGCCAGCAGCAGGGCCAGCGGTATAATTGCATTGTCGTAGGTCATCACATCCTCGAACCACTTCCAGTCATCAGTGCAGTGTTCCATGTATCCTGATGTGATTATATTCAGAAGCCTGTTCATGGTCTGAACCATGCCCTCATCATTCTGGGCGATCTTCAGGTAATAGCAGATACCGATAATCGCATTGGCGGCCCCGCGGATGGTTTCGATCCGGTCGAAATGCTGCACGGATTTGAAGAATATATCCTTTCCGATCTGCCTGAACGAATCGTTGGGAGAAAACCTAAGCAAATAACCAAGGGCCCATATCGTTCTCCCGAATGAGTCTTCCGAACCATATTCATCCAGGAATTGCCTGCTGAAGCTCAAAAAATTCCTGAAATTACCGTTTTCACGCTGCATGTAATGGACAAAACTCAGATACACCGGCATCAGCCTGAGTGCTTCCTTATCCTTGTTCTGCCTGTGAGCCATGAGGACCATGAGCAGCGCACGGGAGTTGTCATCCACACAATACCCTTCCTTCAGGTTCGGGATACCGTACTTGGCATGCTGCACAATACCTGTGTCATCGGTAAGCCTTTTCACATGTTCCAGGTTATAAGACGGCAGCATCCGGATATCAATGGGCGGTCTCTCCAGTTCCCTGTCTTTATCCCAGTTATCATTCACATATTCGGCCAGGAACAGATACTGTTTACCGATCTTTGACCACCTGATCTTCCTGCCATAATTAAGGGCCTTATCCCTGATGGATACAAGCTTATCTTCATTTTTCAGCAATTCAATGAGAATGCCCGCCAGTTGCTCGGAATTTTTATAATCGAAAAGCCTTCCCCGTCCATTCCCGAGTAATTCCTGCGCATGCCAGTATGGGGTTGAAACCACGGCGCAGCCCGCTCCGATGGCATAGGATAACGTCCCGCTGGTAATCTGTGCCTCGTTCAGATAGGGGGTAATGTAGATATCGCAGGCATACAGGTATTCAAATAACAGGGATTCGGTGGCATATTCATTCTTAAAGTATACATGCTTCTCCAGCCCTGCATTCTTAACCAGTCTCCGCAGATAGTTCCTGTATTCTTCTCCGGTGTGCTTCAGCACACTCGGGTGGGTGACACCCATGATCACATACAGCAGGTCAGGATGCTCCTTTACCACAGCGGGAAGCGCATTGATAACGGTCTCAATCCCCTTGTTCCGGCTTAGAAGTCCGAAGGTGAACAATACTTTTTTCCCAGTCAGGCCATGTTTCTGTTTGGCCAGTTTATGCGAGATATGATCGAATTCGGGCGCACCATGTTCTATGAGCATGATCTTCTCCTTCGGGATACTGTAAATACCCGTGAGGAAATCCACGGCACGCCTGCTCATCACGACAATTCGGGCTGCCTTTTTACCGATTTCTTCAATGATGGAACGCTGGATGTAAGACGGGTCACTCAGCACAGTGTGGAATGTCACCACCAGGGGAACTTCAAGCCGGTGAAGCAGGGGAAGGATGAACACTCCGTCATCTCCCCCGAAAATACCGAACTCGTGCTGAAGGATACATACCTGGGCATCGCTGTAATTGATGAACCTGGCAGCTTCGATGTAGTCCCGCTGATGATTTTGCCTGACTACTAACTTAACTTCCCCGGGATAGGAGTGCATCTGACCATCCTCATTCACGGTAATGACCATGGCATTTTTCTCTGCCTCTTTGTTCCCTGAACCGGATAGAACAGCTCTGACCAGATGATGGGTAAATGCCCCGATACCACACTGCCTGGGCGGATAAGTCCCGATAAAAGCTATTTTCATTTGTATGTAGTTGTTTGCATCATTTGTTCAAACCCCCAGGTAATTCAACAACGCATACCGGATCTCTGCCAGTTCCCTGTCAGGTGAATCATGGCTGATGATCATCAGGCCGCATGCCAGCTCTGATAGCCGCCAGTCGCGACTAATACCCAGCGAGCCAGAGCGGTATATGCAGGAGAAATGATCCTGGACGGGAAGGCCGGTCAGTCTCAGGATCGCAATGGTTTTCCGAATGGAGGCATCCAGGTCGAAACCTGGTGAATGGATCACACCGCGGAGAATATCGCTTGCATAATATTTATAGTTCCGCTCGTTCATACTGGAAAGGAACAGTTCAATGACACGGTTTGACCGGTTATATTCATGATACTCTGCAATGATCATATCATCTGTCAGTTTTGGTGATAAACACGATCCTTTCTCATCTCCTTCAGTTTTTTGAACAACTGGATCTCCTCACGGCTCAGGTTCCCGGGGATGACAACATTCAGCCTGACATACAGGTCTCCTGACTTACCGGGGTTGCCGTAGGAGGGCATTCCTTTCCCCTTAAGCCTGAGTTTGCTTCCGTTTTGTGTGCCGGCAGGTACAGAAACATTGAGCCGGCCTGCCAACGTGTTGATCTCGATCTTACCACCCAGTACGGCGGTATACAGATCCACATCGACCTTCAGGATCAGGTCGTTGCCCTGCAGTTCATAGTTTCCTTCCGGGCGTACCTTTATCCTGATATAGATATCCCCGTCCGCCGCACCTCCGCGACCCCTGCCTCCTTTTCCCCTGATCCTCAGTTCCTGGCCGTCATAGGCACCCGGTTTGGTTGTCACCCTCAGTTTCTCTCCGTCCACATTCAGGATCCTGGAAGTCCCGTGATAGGCTTCGGACAGGCTGATCTCCATTTCTGCACGCAGATCCTCCCCCCTGGACGGACGCTGACGTCCCCCGAATCCTGTACGCCCACGGCCCATATCACCGAAGAAGGTATTGAAGAAATCAGAGAATCCACTTCCGGTATTTCCGAACAAGTCACCCAGATCACCTTCAAAATGAAACGTTTGACCGCCGGGTGACCCACTCCATGCCCCCGAGAACCCGGACCCGGGGGCTCCTGCATCCTGGTACTGTTCCCAGTCAGCTCCCAGCCGGTCGTATTTTTTCCTTTTTTCGGGGTCTTTCAGCACTTCGTAGGCTTCACTGATTTCCTTAAAGCGCTCCTCTGCCTTCTTATCACCCTTGTTCTTGTCCGGATGATATTTCAAAGCCAGCTGCCGGTAAGCTTTCTTGATCTCCTCCTGGCTCGCCTTCTCTGATACCCCGAGTGTTTTATAATAGTCCTTATAGCGCATCTTTGATAAATCCTTCGCGACTGTTTGATCCTGACCGGACTTTCTCCTGTCCTCCGTGAGATTACTACTTTAATGCATTTCATTGATCAGCCCCCGGGAATACGGGGTGAAGCTATTACAGGATCCGGAAAAAGCCCTGCCAGGATTGTAAATCCACACAAACACCAGCAAATTTTCTGCCAATCGGGAACTGCCCTCCCGTTGTGTCAAAATGTCCATCATTCAAAGTGATCTGAGGGCATGGCTGACATTTTGGCCTCAGCGGTATGTCCGCATGAATGCTCTCTAAATTATTTATTCCGCATACTTCCTTTCAAACAATAATTTAACTAAATTTATCTCTATGAAAAAAGAAAATCCATTAAGTGAACTGTTATCGCAACTTGACGATAATTCACTGCAAAAAATCAGTCAGAAGACGAATGCTTCGCCCCAACAGGCACAATCGGCCCTTGCAAGCGCCATCCCCATCCTGATGAATGCCCTGGCAAGGAACAGCAGTACACGGGAGGGTAAAACAGCACTGCAAAACGCGGTTAAGAAAGACCACGACGGCAGCCTGCTGGATCACCTGGAAGATTTTCTCAACAACCCCGAATCGGCCAATGGTGCCGGGATCCTGAGACATGTGCTGGGCGAAAAGCGCCAGAATGTGGAACAATACATCAGCAAGGATGCAGGGCTCAGCGGGGAATCTGCCAGCAAGATCCTTGAAATCGCTGCACCCATGGTCATGGGTTTGCTGGGCAAGAAAAGTTCGGGAAGCGGCAGCGCGATCAGCGGCCTGCTGAATTCGTACCTGAAAACCGAAAAGAAACAGGCCACACAATCCCACAGCGTGATCAGCCAGCTCCTCGACCGGGACAATGACGGGAACGTGATGGACGATGTCTCGGAACTCGGCATGTCATTCCTGGGTAAATTTCTGAAGAGAAAGTAGCCTGATTACTCCGCGATCCTGAATGCCACGTCGGGATGCGCATCATTTATGCGTGGCACCGTGATCGCCAGTTCCCCGTTGCGGGATGGTACGCGGGTTGATTCCAGGGTTTTCCCGCTCCATGGATCCACCCAGGATACGGTGTACGGGCGGTCATCAAGCCCTCGGATCCGGAATTCCTTTCCGCCGATCTCCTCTTTCCCGCAGACCCGGCCCCAGCCGAATGCATCCGTGGCGGTGCCCATCACATAAAGGTCCGTCCCGTTGGCAGCCGCCTCAAGCGGACGGTAAGGCCGGTTAGCAAGGTCGAGAGCGGATACAAATCCGGCCAGCACCTTCAGCTGGTCCCAGTCCTCCGCGGTCAGCACCGGATAATCCCACCACACCGGTGTAGCTGCCAACCCGTTGACAAGGGAGGCCCAGATCTGGTTGTGATAGGAAACATGGTACTCCTTCTCGCGGGGCGAATAGTAGGCCAGTCCCGCCCCGGCCTCCCCGAAGATGGCCGGTTTTTCAAAACGGTCCCAAAAGCGCCTGCTGGCCCATGCATAGTTGTACATGGCACTGCGCATGGTGTCCTCCGGGTATTCCGCCGGCCATCCCTGCGCCGGATAAATATGGATATTGGGAATATCTGTCAGCTCGTACAG
>DSDZ01000315.1 GCA_011048475.1 Bacteroides sp.
ACGCTGCTGTTCGCATGGGTGGTGAAAAAGATCACCCTCATACGGAAGGCAACCGTATAGCGTGTAGCATGAATGGAAAACAGGTTGAAGCGTACAGGAATTACCGTAGGGACGACCGGATCACCTACCGGAACAGGTGGATGATCCTGCCCTTTCAAAGGGCTCGGTGGCGCCGGTTTCCTCGATCACATAATAGTAGATGCCGGCCCTCACGTCTGTCCCGCTGCTGTTTTTTCCGTTCCAGTAGATGCGCGGCGACCTGGAGTAGAAGATCTGGGTCCCGCTCCTGGTAAAGATCCTGAAGGTATACACCGTGGTTCCGTCGGTGGCCACTTCGAAATAATCATTCACCCCGTCCCCGTTGGGCGTGAAAACATTGGGCACATCCAACTCCTGGCCGGCAGAATCGGTCGCCGCCTGAAGGATCATTTCTGCGGGGACCCACGAACGGGGGATGGAATCGGGAGGGGGATCTGCCTCCTGTCCGCTGATCACCGGAAGGAAGAGGCAGCTGATGAGCCATGCGGCAATTGGTTTTCTGAGCTTCATAATTTATCGGTCAGCTTCTGGACCACCCTAAAGTTATTAAAAAATTCCTTGGCAAAAACCCTGATCACCGTATAGGTGGGGATGGCCAGGATCATGCCCACGATGCCGGCCAAACTGCCGGCCATCATGATCACGATAAAGATCTCGATGGGATGCGCATAGACGCTGGTCCCGAAAATGACCGGCTGGAACACCATGTTGTCCGTGAGCTGGGTGATGATGAACACAATGAGCATGTATCCCATCAGCGGCAGCAGCTGGGTGGTGAATTCCATGTCCAGGTGGGATGCTGCTCCCAGCAGGATCCCCAGTGCCGCACCGATCCACGGTCCCAGGTAGGGAATGATATTGAGCACGGCGGCCATCAGGCCGATCACCAGGCCGTGCCTGAATCCCACTCCCACGATGGTCATGCCCAGGGTGACAAGGGTCATGATCCCTGTCATCTGCAGCATGATGCCGATAAAGTAACGGCGCAGCAGGTGGACAATGGAGGAAATGGCATGCCGGAACGCCTCTTCCTTTTCCTTCGGCAGCAGGGTCACCACGTAACTCAGCAGCAGCCGTTCCTCCCGTAGCAGGAAAAAGGTGATGAACGAAATGGCAAAGATGGCCCAGGCGATGTTCCCCAGGATGGAGACCACGGTTGCGATGAGGTCCGTGATGACGTTGATGCTCAACAGGTCCCTGAGGCGTTTCTGCAGCGTCTCCCTCAGAGATTCATCCCCTCCCTCTCCCACGTTCAACTCGCTGTACCAGGTCTCCACCCGCTGGATGGGATCTTCCAGCTGTGTAATGATCTTATTGGTATCCACGTGCGACAAATCCTGGGCTTCGCTCGCCACCAGCGGAATGAAAACCCGGAAAAAACCGAAGATGGCTCCCCAGATGACGAGCAGTGTGACCAGGGCCCTGATGGTGACCGGGATGCGCCATTTCCCGATCCGGATGCGACCGAGCAGCTGAACCAGGGGACGTCCGATCAGGGAGAGCACGGAGGCGATCAGCAGGTAGGCCACGATATTGGAGAACCGCCATACCAGGAATACAAGCACGGCAATGCCGGCGATCACCAGGAGCGTACGTGGCGTGAACCAGGATTTCATACGGTCACCGTTCTCTTTCGGTTGATCATCTGATCGTCGATTCCCCGTAAATATAGTGATTTATTGGTGACCCGGATGTTGATATGTTTTCCTTTTAATTTCTGGGGTGAATCGCTACTTTTGAATGCCGGTAAGCGAAGGGAAATGAAGCAATATCTTGAACTGCTGGACCATGTGCTGGAACACGGATCCCTGAAGAAGGACCGGACCGGCACCGGAACGCTGAGCATCTTCGGATACCAGATGCGTTTTGACCTTTCCGAAGGTTTCCCCCTGCTGACCACAAAAAAACTGCATGTCAGATCGATCCTCTATGAACTGCTCTGGTTCCTGAGGGGGGATACCAACACCATGTTCCTGAACGAACACGGGGTGAAGATCTGGAACGACTGGGCGGACGAAAACGGAGAGCTGGGTCATATCTACGGATACCAGTGGAGAAGCTGGCCTGCAGCCGACGGCACCACCATTGACCAGGTGGCCATGGCGGTGGACTCCATCCGGAACGACGCGGACTCCAGGAGGCATGTCATCAGTGCCTGGAATGTGGCCGAACTGGGCCGGATGGCCCTGCCCCCCTGTCACATCCTGTTCCAGTTCTATGTGGCCGGCGGAAAACTCTCCTGCCAGCTTTACCAGCGAAGCGCGGATATCTTCCTGGGGGTTCCCTTCAACATCGCATCCTACTGTTTCCTGCTGATGATGATGGCACAGGTAACGGACCTGCAGCCCGGCGAATTCATCCATACCCTGGGAGATGCACATATTTACCTGAACCACGTGGACCAGGTGAAAATGCAGCTCGGCAGGGAGCCGAGAACCCTGCCCACGGTGAAGCTGAATCCAGGGATCCGCTCTATCTTCGATTTCAGCTACGAGGATTTCACGGTCGAGAACTATGACCCGCATCCCCACATCAAAGGAGACATTTCCGTATGACGGCCACCTGGAGGAAACGGCATGATCAACGAGAGGATATTCCGGCAGCGGACGGGGAGGAGAAGGTTTGGAAAAACATCTCCATCATCGCAGCCGTTGCGGATAACCGGGTCATCGGCATTCACAACCGGCTGCCCTGGCACCTGTCCGGCGATCTGAAAAGGTTCAAACAACTGACCACCGGTCATACGCTGATCATGGGTAGAAGAACGTTCCTCTCGCTTCCCTCGGGGCCTCTTCCGAACCGCCGGCATATCGTGATGACCACCAGGCCCGGGGCAACCTTCGAAGGCTGCGAGACCGCCGGGTCGGTCCGGGAAGCACTGGCGCTGGCCGGCACGGAAGATGAATGTTTTGTGATCGGCGGGGGGAAGGTGTACGCCCGGTTTTTGCCGCTGGCGGGAAAGCTGTACCTGACCCGGATACACCGGGAATTTGAGGGGGATACATTTTTTCCGGAGATCGATTTCAACCACTGGAAGGCGGTCCGTTCCGAACGGGTGGAGGCCGGTGAAAAAAATGAATATGCACACACATTCACTGAATATGTGAGAATTTGAGCCCCGGGCGTTGTAACTTGTTGCTTAATTCACTATTTTTTCAACGAATTTTTCAACGAAAACCAAAACAGAAACGCATGAAAAAGCTTTTATTACCGGTCACCCTCCTCCTGTTCCTGCCCATTTTCCTCTACGCACAGCCGGACAGGATCATTGGAATATGGCTCACCGAGGAAGGGACCTCACAGGTGGAGATCTACGAATCGCCCAACGGGAAGTTCCAGGGGAAGATCGTCTGGCTGGACGAACCGATGGAGAATGGCAAGCCCAAGGTAGATGATGAGAATCCGGATCCCAAACTGGCCCAACGACCCATCATGGGACTGCCCCTGGTGAAGAACTTCAAGTACAGTTCCAAAAAGAAGCAGTGGGTGGACGGGAGCATCTACGATCCCGACAACGGGAAAACCTACGACTGCTTTGCCTGGTTTGAGAAGGGCGACTACAACACCCTGTACCTGAAGGGTTACGTGATGGGGATCAGGGCCCTGGGCAGGTCCACCGTCTGGAAGCGGGAAAAGAAAAGGAACTGAAGCCGGGCGGGAATCCTGCCTGGAAACGGGCCGGAAAGATCCTGCACGAAATCGACCGGAAACGGACACCTCCGTTCCACATCCGTTCACTTTTTTGATACCGGTCCTCCTGACCGGTTTTTCTTATGTAGCTGACAAAAAATTCATTGCATGTTTTGGCACGCAATGTGTAATGAATCAGGTGAAAACAAATCTTACGTCCTTTTACATTTACCTTTCACACAACGGGTGATTCAGTAATTTTCTTTTTAGGTTTAAGTGGTTAGTGAAAAAAAGGGGCTTCTCCAGGCCCCTTTTTCTTTTCCCCTGCAACTGCCCTCACTCCTCCAGCAGATGGCGGATGGCCACGTATTCGCTCAGGGCGATCCCCCTGGAGGCATCGGACAGTTTGAAATAGTCCTTCACCAGCGGTTCGTCCCTCACGGTCCCCGCCCCGTACTCCAGTTGCCAGATATCCCCGGTGAATTCAAGGTGGTCAGCGATCTGGCTCCGGACAACCGGATCTTTCACCAGTTCCTCGAGCAGATTTCTGAATTCCAGTGCCTCCCTTGAGAATTCCCTGCCGTTTCCCTCTCTCCAGATCACTTCCCGGCCGGCACGCCGGTTGTCGATGGCCTCCAGATCCTCAACGGAGACTCCGGTCTGACCGGTAGAAGCGACCATCCCGTCCTGCATCACCTGGATCCGGGCCTGGAGCGACCGGGCCATGTCATGGATCCGGAGAGCGGATGCGGGCTGGTCCGGGCTGATGCTGTCACCCGCAGGCTCCAGCAGCCGGGCGGTGCGCTCCTGCACAAGTTCCGCGTCGGATTCATAATTCACCGCCTCCCCCCGGTAGAGCTCCAAAGTGTGCTTTGACATGTTCACATTGGCAAAGAGCGTGATGATGGCGATCCCCACCAGCAGCATCACCACATAGGGCAGGGCGACCTTTTGTTTTCCCGCCCGCTGGAAAGCATTGACCACGTAGAGGGGAACGAAACCCACGATCAGGAACCCCATGCCCAGCAGGATCATGCTACCGGCCCCGGGCCAGTGCATGAGCTTGAACAGTGCGCCGGCCAGCAGCAGGGCCAGGATCAGATAGCCCACCACAGGGTATACAGG
>DSDZ01000026.1 GCA_011048475.1 Bacteroides sp.
GCCTGGCGGCATCCTCAAATTTTTCATCCCTTTTATCCAGGTCTACTGCCGGGGCATCGCCTTCCTCTTCGTCCACGGGATTGAGCATCATTGCGGAGGGATAGCCTCTCTGTTCGCCGATGAAATCGGTGACCGCTTCGATTTCCGGTGCGTCAATGAACGCACACTGGAGCCTGATCGGTTCGTTCCCGCTCAGAAAGAGCATGTCGCCCCGGCCGACCAGCTGGTCTGCACCGGATCCGTCAAGGATGGTGCGGGAGTCGATCCCGGAGGTGACCCTGAAGGCGATCCTGGCCGGGAAGTTGGCTTTGATCACCCCGGTGATGATATTGGTGGTGGGACGCTGTGTGGCAATGATCAGGTGGATACCGATCGCCCTTGCAAGCTGGGCCAGCCTTGAAATGGGATACTCAATCTCCCTTCCCGCAGTCATGATCAGATCGGCAAATTCATCGATGATCACCACGATGAATGGCATGAAGCGGTGCCCTTTGTTGGGATTGAGCCTGCGGCTGATGAACCGCTCGTTGTATTCGCTGATGTTCCTTGCCTGGGCCATCTTCAGCAGGTCGTACCGTACATCCATCTCCGCGCACAGGCTGTTCAGGGTATGAATGACCTGGCGGGTATCGGTGATGATGGCTTCTTCCGATTCGGGCAGCTTGGCCAGGAAGTGTCGCTCGATCTTGCTGTAGAGCGACAGTTCCACTTTTTTGGGATCGATCAGCACGAACTTCAGCTGCGCCGGATGTTTTTTGTAGAGCAGGGAGGTGATCACCGCGTTCAGTCCGACGGACTTGCCCTGACCGGTGGCCCCGGCCACCAGCAGGTGCGGTGTCTTGGTCAGGTCAAATACGAATGTTTCATTGGAAACTGTCTTGCCGATGGCAATGGCCAGTTCCATCTCTGAGTCCTGGAATCTTTTGGAAGCCAGGACCGATTTCATGGATACGGTCCTCGGATTCTGGTTGGGAACCTCGATCCCGATGGTCCCCTTGCCGGGGATCGGGGCGATGATCCTGATGCCCAGAGCAGCGAGACTGAGGGCAATGTCGTCTTCCAGGCTTTTAATCTTGGAGATGCGGATCCCCGGCGCCGGAACGATCTCGTAGAGGGTGACCGTGGGACCGATGGTGGCCTTGATCTTATCGATTTTGATGTTGTAGTTCCCCAGGGTCTCCACGATCCGGTTCTTGTTGGAGATCAGTTCATCATTGGAGACGGTGGTGTCACCCTGGTCATAATCTTTCAGGAGGCTCAGCGGAGGGTACTGGTACTTGGGAAGGTCCAGGGTGGGGTCGTATTCCCCCAGGGAGCCTTCATCCGGATTGAAATCATCGAAATCGGTTCCCGATACATCTTCGATGGTCATTTCCACATCGTCCCGGTCTGAGGAACCATCTGCAACGGCCTTCTGTACCGGTCCTTCATCATTAAGTTGTTCCCGCGGGGGTGCTTCGCTTTCACCGGTTGTGTGCTGGTCCATGGCTCCGGGCGCCACGTCCGTTTCGGTGGTCTCTTCTTCCAGGTCCCCCGAAGGAACCGTCCGGAAGGGATTCTTCTGGTTCCTCAGCCAGGGTAAAAAACCGGTGGAAAACAGGAGCAGGGCTACATAGAAGATCAGCAGCAGGAATACGGAGCCGAAATAACCAATGCTGGCAACCAGCCATTTGCTCAGGAAAAAGCCGTGTTGTCCCCCGGGACCGCTTCCGAGCATGCCGCCGGCATCCCCGAAGAAGAGACCAAGGGTCACCGACAACAGGATAATCAGGATCAGGCAGTTCCTTACCGCCTTCCAGGTCTTCAACAGCCGGATCCTGTACAGGGCCATCGCCCAGATCAGGAGGATCAGGGGAAAGATGAAACTCGCAAGGCCGAACCAGCGGTTGATGAAAAGATCGGACAGCCAGGCACCCAGTTTTCCTCCCTGGTTCTCCACCCTGATCTCGGGCCCTGAAAAAACCCTGGCCCATTCGAAGTCCTGGTCGCTTTTCCAGTGGATCAGGTAGGAAATGAAGGAGAGGATCATGAAGACGGCCACAAGGACGAACACGATCCCGACCGCATACCGGAACCGGTCATCCCTGAAAAAGGAAACCAGGGAGGCAAAAAACCTGGTGACACCGTTTTTCTTCTTTTTTCTGGCCATTTATCGATTCAGATCAATGGTATGCGCATCCTTCTAAAATAATAATAACGAAGGATACCGGTTTATTCTTTTGTAAACAGGCTGTTGATAATCTCCTCCATGGCCTGCCGGGTGACCGGGCTGTAATCTTCGGGGATGGAAAAGATCCCCGATTGAACTGTTTTTGTCATGTATTCAAGACAGGTGAGGCGCATCTTCAGAAGGCTCAGCTGGATCCTGAAATCAGACAGCGCGTGCTCCACGCACTGGTATGGGGTGGCCATGTTGGGTTTTCTGGCATTGAAATCCCTCGTACAATAGATATCAAACTTTTCTGCCCCGGTGTCCACTTCGATCCTTTCCGATTTTAACCCGGCAATGGTGAGTGTATCTCCGGTGAATTTACAGTGCAGCTGTCCCGGTTCCACGATCCCCGCGGGCGGTTCACCTTCCCTGCCTTCATAGTAGATCTTGTGTCCGAAATAATTAAGCAGGGTGGTCACCTTCTTCTGCCTCAGATCGGCGATCTGGGTCAGGGAAAACTGGTTCAGGAATCCTTCGATACGGGATAGGACAAAATGCCTGGTATAGTAGGTGTCCATGTGATCCGGCAGAATGCCCGTCGGGATCCTGCCCGCCCGTTCTTCCAGGTAGGTGACCCTGTACTTCAGGTAGTGTGCCTCCATGGTTTCCGGGAGATCCGCGGAACGGCGGCAGCTGCTCAGAACGATCACCGACAGAAACAGCAGAAATCCCGGGATTCTTATTGACACGATTGTGTTGTTTGGTTCTCCCCAAAAATATAATATAATCGAATACGCGCTTTCATGTTTTATAAACTGCCGGAGGGCAGATTGACAGGTGTGGAAAAAACATAGCTTTGTAAGGCCGGAAAAATCAATTCATGAACATGAGCAAGCTTGCTGTCATTGCGCTGGGAGGCAACGCTTTGTTGCGCGACAACCAGGAGGGGACCATCGATGAACAGGAACAGAATACCACCGATACGCTGGAGAATCTGGTCCACCTGATCAGGGAGGATTACAACCTTGTGATCACCCACGGCAACGGGCCCCAGGTGGGGAACATCCTGATGCGAAATGATGCGGGGGAGAGCGTGTACGGCATCCCACAGATGCCCCTTGACATCTGTGTGGCGGATTCACAGGGCGGCATCGGCTACATGATCGAACGCATGCTCAGGAACATCCTCCACAAGCATCGGATCGAACGGGAGGTGGTCACCCTGGTCACCATGGTACTTGTCAGGGAGGGGGACCGGGCTTTCGCTGATCCCTCGAAGCGGGTGGGAAAGATTTATACGAAAGAGGAGGCAGACCGGCTTTCGGAGGAAAAGAAATGGGTTTTCAAGGAGGAGCAGAAACGAAAGGGAGGCTACCGGAGGGTGGTTCCTTCGCCCGAACCGGTGGAGATCATCAATGAAAAAGTTGTCGAGACACTTGCCCGGCAGGGTACCATCGTGATCGCAGCGGGTGGGGGAGGGGTTCCTGTCTATCGTGATGAGGAGGGGCGGATCAGGCCCTCCGAGTCTGTGATTGATAAGGACCTGGCATCGTCCCTGCTGGCTTCCAGGATCCATGCCGACGAATTTTATATTCTTACGGATGTGCCGTACGTGTATATTCATTATAAAACACCCAGGCAGGAGGAAAAGGAATTTTTAAATTATGCAGATGCTGCCTCCTACCTTGAAAAGGGAATGTTCAGCGAAGGTGACATGGCTCCCAAGATCAAGGCCTGCCTGGAATTCGTCAGGGGCGGCGGCGAAAAGAGTGTGATCACCGAGGCCTTTAAACTGGAAGATAAGCGGTACGGGACGAAAATCACCATGGAATATGACATGTGACATTTTATGCTAATTTTAACCCCCGCAATAACCAACAACCTGAATAATCATGGCCAATTACCTGAGAAACCGTCATTTTCTGACCCTGCTGGATTTCACCCCGCTTGAGATCGGTTACCTGCTGGATCTGAGTATTGCGCTGAAGAAAGCAAAACAGAGCGGAACGGAAACGCAGAACCTGAAAGGGAAGAATATCGCCCTGATTTTTGAAAAGACTTCCACCCGTACCCGTTGTGCCTTCGAGGTGGCGGCCCATGACCAGGGTGCCCATGTCACCTACCTGGGTCCGGGCGGCAGCCAGATCGGTCACAAGGAATCCATGAAGGATACGGCAAGGGTGCTCGGCCGGATGTACGACGGGATCGAGTATCGCGGTTTCGGGCAAAAGATCGTGGAGGAACTGGCGGCATATGCAGGGGTGCCCGTCTGGAACGGTCTGACGGATGAATTCCATCCCACCCAGGTTCTGGCGGATTTCATGACCATGATGGAACACGCGGACAAACCCCTCGGTAAAATGAAGCTGTGTTATCTGGGTGATGCCAGGAACAATGTGGGCAATTCGCTGATGGTGGGATCGGCAAAGATGGGCGTGGATTTCCGGGCAGCAGCGCCTGCCTCGCTCCAGCCGGCAGCCGGACTGGTGGAAAAATGCCGTACAATCGCCGCGGATACCGGGGGCAAGATCACCCTCACCGATGATGTCCGGTCGGCAGTGAAAGATGCCGATTTTCTTTATACCGATGTCTGGGTTTCCATGGGGGAGCCCCAGGA
>DSDZ01000028.1 GCA_011048475.1 Bacteroides sp.
CAGCTGATCCATCCCGATCACAGGGATCCCCTCCGGCAGTCCGTATTTCCCTGCCACACGGGCCTGCCAGCTGTCCTCATCCTCAAGCACCCGGTTCAGCAGGACCGGTTTCCGGAGGATCCACCAGAGTGCTCTAAATGCTTTTCCGAGTTTACTCATTATCAGGAATTAAAGGGATCTCCGCCGGATGTTCCGGCAGGTTCTTTTTCACCAGCCTGAGGTACCATAGCAGGCTGTACAGGAGCACCAGCGTGCTGGCTACGGTATAGAGCGCCAACCCCAGATAGACACTCCCGGCCAGCACCCCCACCGTCAGTCCCCCGAGCCTCCCCAGGAGCTTGACCCCGTCGATGCGCATGGCCACCTTCTGTTTGCGGTACATGTCCGGAATGAACGAGAGGGGCATCACCAGGCTCACCATGAAGATCCACGGCAGGATGATCTGCGCATAGCGGCCCGCCTCGGTCCAGTCCTCCCCGAACAGGAAGCCGAAGATGGCAGGGGCAAAGATCCCGGTGAGGAGAAAGGGGACCAGCAACACCTGGACGGTCCGCCGGATGAAAAGCCGCACCTCCTCCAAAATGGGCCTTTCCCGGTGCTGCTTCTCCACGAAACGCTGGAACATCACCTGGTAAAAGGCGTTGGCCACCAGGCTCACCGGACGGTACAGGATCATGTAGCCGAAGGTGTAGAGACCGGCCACAGCCGTGGAAAAATAAGCGCTGAACATGAACACGGGCAGGGCCCCGGAAAAGTTATTGATCAGTCCCTGCCACATGTTGTAACGGGGAAACAGGCTGTACTGCTTTGCCAGGCGTTTCATCTGCGGGAGACTGAGCCAGGAGGTTTTGCTGCGGCTGGTCCGCAGGTACGCGATGAAAAAGACCATGAATCCGGCCAGCTGCCCGAACACCACCCCGAAGATGAGTCCCGCCGCCCCCGCGATCACCAGTCCAAGTAACAGTTTCAGCAAAGAATTGCTCAGGCTCTGACCGATGTTCGCCCCGGCGATCAGCCGGTACCGCTTCTCCCTGTTGGAATAGTTCCTGAGACTCTGGAACAGTCCCACCAGCAGGGTGGAGAGGGGGACCAGGTACAGCCAGGGGGAGATCTCGCTGCTGCCCAGCCAGCGGCACAGCAGGCCGTTGAACAGGAGGACGATCACCAGCAGGACGAGGCTGACCCCGGCGCTGATCAGTGCGGACAGGCCGAGCAGGTTGACCGATTCCCGGTCGCTTTTCGGAAGCAGGATGGCAAGCTCGTACTTGGCCGTGGAAAAGATGATGGTAATGTTCAGGATGTTCATGTAGAGCCCGAACACCCCGAAATCCTCCTCCGTGTAGATCCGGCTCAGGACCAGGTAGATAAGCACGGAGAAAGCCTGGGCCAGGGAGGTGCCGGAAATCAGGGTGGCCACATTTCTGAAAAATTCATTTCTCCAGATATTCCTCAGTGCCTGACGCATGATCAAATGTAGGAATAATGCTGCAAATCTGTCATGCTTTTCTCCACCCTGCCCTATGGCATACGTTTTGACAGGGATATACGGCATAAAACCATATATTTGAAACGAAATTGAACGGATATGAGCGTGATGAGATCATCCAATCCTGCGATGACGGGAAGGATTTTTGAGCAGGTGAGCCGCGAAGCAGCCGGCACCGGGGTGATGACGGTCAGGGGGACCATCAACAAGACGGGTCTGATGTTGCTGCTGGTGATGGCCGCCGCGGCCTATACCTGGAACCAGGTCACCGGCGCCAGTCCCGGAAACGCTGGCATTTACGCCATCGGAGGCGCCATCGGGGGATTCATCGCGGCGCTGGTCACCATCTTCAGGCCCAGGTCGGCTCCCGTGAGTGCTCCCATCTACGCCATCCTGGAAGGGCTTTTCCTGGGCGCCATTACGGCCGTGATCAATACGGCCTATCCTGGAGTGGCATTTCAGGCCGTGCTGCTGACCATCGGGACGCTTTTCACCATGCTGTTCCTGTACCGGTCGGGCACCATCCGGGCCACTCCCAGGTTCCGCCGGGGAGTCTTCATGGCCACGGGTGCGGTCTTTTTTGCCTACATCATCAGCTGGATCCTCAGCCTTTTCGGCGTTTCGGTGGGATTCATGCACTCGGGGGGCACGGCGGGGATCGTCATCAACCTGGTGATCATTGTCATTGCCGCGCTGAACCTGATCATGGATTTCGATTTCATCGAGCGGGGTGCGGAGATGGGTGCCCCGAAATTCATGGAATGGTACGGGGCATTCGGTCTGATGGTGACGCTGGTGTGGCTGTATATAGAATTTCTGAGGTTGCTGTCCAGGATGGGGGGAAGGAGTTAAAAGGTTAGAGGTCAGGAGTTAGGAAAAAGATACATGTCTGAGCTAGAGGAGTATTTCAGACAATTCCGCGAGCGGATCGTAGGAATTGATGCGACTTTTGAATCTCCCTACGGGACCAAGCCCGTGCTGTATGCCGACTGGATCGCCAGCGGCAGGCTCTATGCCCCCATCGAGGAGAAGCTGGTGAGGACCTTCGGGCCTTACGTGGCCAACACACACACCGAAACCACCCTGACCGGGACCCTGATGACCAGGGCCTACCGGTATTCCCACGAATACATCAAGAAACATGTGAATGCAGGCTCCAATGATGTGATCATCACCGCAGGGAGCGGAATGACCTCTGTGATCAACAAACTGATGCGGATCCTGGGTTTGCGGGGATGCGGGGGAATGGATGTGGATTGTCCCAAAACGGGGGACCGTCCCGTGGTGTTCATCACCCATATGGAGCATCACTCCAACCATACCTCCTGGTACGAAACCACGGCCGATGTGGAAATGATCCGGCCTGACGGGGAACTGCTGGTGGACCTGGATGACCTGAGGACAAAGCTTGAGCAGTACAGGGACCGGACCTTCAAGATCGGTTCGTTTACGGCCTGCTCCAACGTGACCGGGGTGGAAACCCCGTACCGGCAGATGGCCAGGCTGATGCATGAATACGGGGGACTGGTCTTCATTGATTTTGCCGCCAGTGCTCCCTACATGGAGATGAACATGCACCCGGAAGATCCCATGGAAAAGCTGGATGCCATTTTCTTTTCGCCCCACAAGTTCCTCGGGGGACCGGGCTCATCGGGAGTGCTGATCTTCGACAGGTCCATCTACACGGCCGAGGTCCCCGACAACCCGGGAGGGGGGACGGTGGACTGGACCAATCCCTGGGGCAAATACAAATATGTGGATGATATCGAGGCGCGTGAGGACGGGGGTACCCCGGGTTTTCTGCAGTCGATCAGGGCGGCCCTTGCAGTGGAGCTCAAGGAGCAGATGGGGGTGGACCGCATCCTGAAGCGGGAGGAGGAACTGCTGCGGATCGCCCTGCCGGGTCTGAGGGCAATCAAGGGAATCAAAATTTTGGCCGACAACATGGACGACCGGCTGGGAGTGATCTCGTTCTATCATCCGGACATCCATTTCAACCTCTTTGTGAAGCTGCTGAACGACCGGTACGGGATCCAGACCAGGGGAGGATGCGCCTGCGCGGGCACCTATGGCCATTTCCTGCTGGAAGTGACCTATGACCGGTCGCAGGAGATCACCGAAAAGATCAGTCACGGCGACCTGTCCGAAAAACCCGGCTGGATCAGGTGGTCCCTGCACCCGGTCATGACCGACGAAGAAGTGGAATACACCCTCCGGGCGGTGAAAGAGATCACGCTTCATCACCGCCGGTGGGCGGAGGATTACATCTACCTGCCGAGACGAAATGAATTTTTACACAAGGATCACCAGAAGTGGGGTCCCGAAGATGAAATCATGAAAAACTGGTTCAGGCTCTGATCGATGCGAATCATCCCTGTTGACACCCGAAAGACCGAGCGATCTTTTCTGGATTTTCCCAGGAAACTTTACCGGAACGATCCCAACCATGTGATGCCTTTTGACACAGAGATCAAAAGGGCCTTCAACAGAGAGTTGAACCCCCATTTCCGGGATGGCGATGCGGCACGCTGGATCGCGGTAGATGAGCAGGACCGGACGGTGGGAAGGATCGCCGCATTTCATGGTCCATCCGGGGAACCGGAGAACGGACTGAAAACAGGAGGTTGCGGTTATTTCGAATCCGTGGATGACCGGATGGTGTCCCACCTGCTGTTCAGTACCGCCGGGGACTGGCTGCAGCAGAAGGGTTTCGAAGCCATGACCGGTCCCGTGAATTTCGGGGAGAACGAAACCAACTGGGGTTGCCTGGTACACGGATTCTTGCCCCAGGGTCTGGGGATGACCTATAACCTGCCCTATTACAGGGACCTGTTCGAAAGCTACGGATTCCGTATTTTCTACAGGCAGTTCAGTTTTCACATGGACCTGGACAAACCCTTTCCCGAAAGGTTCTGGAAGATCGCCAAATGGGTCAACCAGCGGGAAGGATATTCATTCAGGCATTACGATCCCGCTCAAACCAAAAAATTTGTGGATGACACGGTCAGCATCTACAATCAGGCCTGGGAACCTCTGAAATCCGATTTCACCCCCATGGATCCGGCATCCCTGTACAACGAGCTGAATAAACTGAAGCCCATCTTGGATCCCGAACTGGTCTGGTTTGCTTATTACAGGGACGAGCCCATTGCCTTTTTCCTGTTCCTGCCCGATGCCAACCAGATCTTCCGGCACCTGAACGGAAAGCTGCACCTGGTCAACAAGCTCCGGTTCCTCTATTACAAAAGACGGAACACAATGACACGGATCAGGGGTTCGGC
>DSDZ01000158.1 GCA_011048475.1 Bacteroides sp.
CCCCTGATCATTTATTCGGGAGATGAACAGATCTATGTGAAGGGGAACAGGAACTCGGTGGGGGGACAGCTGGATGACCAGCGGGTAGAGAAGGAATTCACCGACCAGGAGTTCCAGCTGAAGAAGGGGGACATCATCTATATGTTCTCCGACGGGTACCCGGACCAGTTCGGGGGACCGCTGGGCCGGAAATTCAAAATGGTCAGGCTGCGGAACCTGCTCAGGGACATCCATGACAAACCCATGGAGGAGCAGTACAACTACATCAAAAGCAACTTTTTCCTCTGGAAGGAGGACATGGAACAGGTGGACGATGTGTTGTTCATGGGGATCAAGCTCTGATCCCGTCAGATCTCATCCAGGTCGATCCCGCTCAGGATGATCACCTCGGTGGTGTCGGTGTTGCTGCGGTTGAAATCCCTGTCGTAGATATAAAAGGTATAGAAAATGGTATCGTGGATGATCACCGGGTAGGAGATCTCCAGCTCGATGATCCCGCTCAGCGGTTGTTTGTCCATGTAGGGAAGCCGGTACTTGAGGATCCCTCCATCTTCCTCGGGAACCTTTATATATGATGTCCCCTGACGGTCGTACAGCTGCAGGAAAAAGTTGTATTTCAATGTGTCCGGCTGGTACATCCCGGTGGAATCGGCAAGGGAATGCCATCCCACATTTCCGTCCCCGTCGGTGAAGCGGAAGGAAAGATTTCCGACCAGGTTCTTGTTCCCCAGCTGGTCTACCGAAATATAGATATCAAATCTCTGGTAATCGATCTCGGGCGTATCGGGGTACTCCGGGTCGATCTGCTCGCAGGAGACCAGCACAAGCAACAGTGCGGATATAACCGTGGTGACCTTTTTCATCGCTTTTACAAAGCTACAAAAATCCTGCCTATTTTTTTCGGATGTAAATCTGCAGGGGCACCCCCGTGAAATCGAAATTCTTTCGCAGCTGGTTCTCCAGGTACCTTTTATAAGGTTCCTTCACATACTGGGGAAGGTTGCAGAAAAAGACAAAGGCAGGTGCATGGGTGGGCAGTTGCGTCGCATATTTGATCCTGATCTGTTTTCCCTTTACGGCGGGCGGATGGTGCTCCCCGATGGCGGCGAGCATTACCTCGTTGAGCCGGGCGGTGGGGATCCGCTTTTTGCGCCTTTCGTACACCTCCACGGCAGTCTCCAGGGTTTTGTGGATCCGTTGTTTGGTAAGCGCCGAGATGAAAAGGACAGGAACATCGCTGAAGGGCTCGAGCCTTTTTAAGATCCCTTCCCGGTAGGTCTTCATGGTGTGTGTTTCCTTTTCCACGAGGTCCCATTTATTGACCAGCACCACCACCCCTTTCCTGTTCCTTTCGATCAGCCGGAAAATATTCACATCCTGCGCCTCGATCCCGATGGTGGCATCCAGGAGCAGCAAACAGACATCCGAATGTTCGATGGCACGCACCGACCGCATGACCGAATAGAACTCCACATCCTCCTTCACCCTTCCCTTTTTCCGGAGCCCTGCCGTGTCCACCAGGTAAAAATCGTGTTTGTACCTGGAATAGCGGGTGTGGATGGAATCCCTGGTGGTCCCCGAAACGGGTGTGACAATGTTCCGCTCTTCCCCGACCAGGACATTCACAAGGGAGGATTTTCCCACATTGGGCCTTCCCACCACGGCAAACCTGGGCAGGTCATCCTCCTGCGACGGTTCTTCCACGATGTACCTGGATGTGAGCGCATCCAGCAGCTCGCCCGTTCCGCTACCGTTGATGGAGGAGAGGGGGAATATCTCGCCCAGTCCCAGTCCGTAAAACACGGCCGCATCGTACAACCGCTCCGAATTATCCACCTTGTTCACCACCAGCAGGACCGGTTTGCTGATCTTCCGGAGCATCCCGGCGATGGCCTCATCCAGATCGGTGATCCCGCCGGTCACGTCCACCATAAATAGCACCACGTCCGCCTCCCCGATGGCCAGGATCACCTGTTTGCGGATCTCCTCCTCGTAGATATCGTCGGAGCGGCTCACGTAACCGCCCGTATCAATAATGCTGAATTCCTTCCCGTTCCAGAACACCCTTCCATAGTGCCTGTCCCTGGTCACCCCGCTCATTTCATCCACGATGGCCTGCCGGGACTCCGTCAGGCGGTTGAAGAAGGTGGATTTGCCCACATTCGGTCTTCCCACGATGGCCACGATGTTCCCCATTTGTTGCCTGTATTAACGGTATCCGAATTTTTTGATCATCCTTTCGTTGCTTCGCCAGTCTTTTTTCACCTTCACCCGGAGTTCCAGGAACACCTTCCTTTTGAAAAATTCTTCCATATCCAGCCTTGCCTCCCTTCCCACCCGTTTCAGCGCCTTGCCTTCATTTCCGATCAGGATCCCTTTCTGGCTCTCCTTCTCGGTGTGGATCACCGCCATGATCCGGAGCAGTTTCCCTTCCTCTTTGAAGGATTCGATCTCGATCTCCACCGCGTAGGGGATCTCCTGCCTGTAGTGCAGCAGGATCTTTTCCCTGATCATCTCCCCCGCGAAAAACCGTTCAGATTTGTTGGTGAGGGTTTCCTCCGGGTAGAAGGGAGGCGACTGTGGAAGGTGGTGCAGGATGCGGTTGAACAGGTGATCCACATTGAATTTCTTAAGCGCGCTGAGGGGGATCTTCTCCGCAGCGGGCAGCAGGGCGTCCCACGCTGCAATGGCAGAAGTCACCTCCTCCTGGTTGCTCAGGTCGATCTTGTTCACAGCCACCAGGACCGGGATTTTGATCCGTGAAAGTTTGCGCATCAGTTCAGATTCCCCTTCGGGCCGCTCGCCGGGTTCGGTGAGGTAAATGAGCACATCCGCATCCACCAGGGCCGAACGGGCGGCTTTCAGCATCACCTCCTGCAGCTTGTAGGAGGGATCCAGCAGTCCCGGGGTGTCTGAGAAGATGATCTGGTAACCGGCACCGTTGAGGATCCCGTGGATCCGGTGACGGGTGGTCTGCGCCCTGGGGGTGATGATGGACAGCTTTTCCCCCACCAGGGCATTCATCAGTGTAGACTTACCCACGTTGGGCTTTCCGATGATGTTAACAAATCCCGCCCGGTGTTTCTGTTCTGTTTCCATGATGATCCCGTGATCTTACCTCTGTGTGTCTGTTTTCAGCATCCTGATCTCGGCCTCGGTGAGGAACCTCCACCTTCCCCTGGGCAGGTTCTTCTTGGTCAGCCCGGCAAAATAGACCCTGTCCAGCCTGTTCACCCTGTATCCCAGTGATTCGAACATCCTCCTTACAATGCGGTTCCTGCCGGAATGGATCTCCAGCCCGATTTCGCTTTGATCCGCATTGCCTACCCAGGAGATGGCATCCGGCCGGATGAACCCGTCCTCCAGCGTGATGCCCGAGGAGAGTTTGTCCATGTCTGCCACCGTCACTTCCCGGTCAAGGAACACGTGATAGATCTTTTTCTTGTTCGACGAGGGATGGGTCAGCTTTCTGGCCAGCTCTCCGTCATTGGTAAAGAGCAGCAAACCGGTGCTGTTCCTGTCCAGCCTTCCCACCGGGTAGATCCTTTCGGTGCAGGCATTCCTGACCAGCTGCATCACCGTTTTCCGCTCCTTCGGATCATCCGTGGTGGTCACGTAATCCTTGGGTTTGTTCAGCAGCAGGTAAACCTTGCGCTCGTTTGTGATGCGCACCCCGTGATAGCGGACCACATCCCCCTCTTTCACCTTGCTGCCCAGTTCCTTCACCACCTTTCCGTTCACTGTGATCGCCCCCGAGGTGATCAGCCCGTCGGCATCCCGCCGGGAGCAGATCCCCGATGCAGCGATGTACCGGTTCAGCCGGATCTCCTCCCCGCCCGCCGGCTTCTCCGGCCGGGACTGTTTCCTGCCCGCCGCTTTCTCAGGTTGCGGCCGCCCGCCCCCTAACGGCTTTATCTTCCGGGGGCTCTGCCCCTCCGCCGGCTTCTCCGGCCGGGACTGCCTACGGCCGGATGCCTTCTCCGGTCGCGGCCGCTCCCCGCCCGCCGGCTTTCTTTTGCCGCTCTCCTGCCGCTTCCCGGATTTTGACTGCCTGTATGGTTTCCGCTGGTCCAAATGATGATGATTAAGTGGTAATTCAGGGGATACAAAGATACATCTAATTGGGGAACATTCTTGAAAACAATTTCTAACTTTGGTGCCGTTTCAAAATCAGCAACATCACCATCAATTCATACATGTCATGAGCCTCGTTGTTTCAATTTCAGGAATCAGGGGAACCATCGGAGGGATCCCCGGAGAAGGTCTTACACCTGTGGACACGGTACAGTTCGCTTCGGCATATGCCGCATGGCTGAAGGAGAAATCAAACCGGGAGCGGCCCGCCGTGGCACTGGGACGCGATGCCCGGATCTCGGGCCCCATGGTGGAACAGCTGGTTACCGCTACCCTGACGGCCATGGGGGTGGACGTGTTCCGGCTGGGGATGGCCACCACCCCGACGGTGGAGATGGCGGTGACCGAGATCGGTGCCGACGGGGGCATCATCCTCACGGCAAGCCACAATCCCGGTCACTGGAATGCGCTGAAACTGCTCAATGAAAAAGGAGAATTCCTGTCGGCTGCAGACGGGAATGTGATAATGGAGAAAGTCAGGAAAGGGGATTTCCGCTATGCGGACATAAAAAACCTGGGCACCGTTAAACCTTTTGAGGGAATGGATATCAAACACATTGACCGGGTAATCGGACTGGACCTGGTGGATGTAGAAAAGATCAGGGAGAAAAAATACCGCGTGGTGATCGAC
>DSDZ01000162.1 GCA_011048475.1 Bacteroides sp.
ATGGAGAGCTGTTCCGAGAAATAGGCCACGATCACTTCCAGCACGGAAATGGTGGAGGTGAGGGCTGCAAAACAGAGCAGCAGAAAGAACATGAACGCCCAGATGAGTCCGCCCGGCATCCGCTGGAAAATCGCGGGCAGCGTGATGTAGACCAGTTCCGGACCTTCCCCCGGATCAATCCCGAAGGCAAACACCGCCGGAAAGATGGCCATGCCGGCCACCACCGCGATAAAGGTATCGGCGGCCGCCACATTCACTGCCGTACCGGCCAGGTTCTCCTTCTTCTGGATGTAGGAGCCATAGGTGATCAGCGTACCCATTCCGATGGAAAGGGAAAAAAACGCCTGTCCCAGTGCCTCAATGATGATCCTGACCGGAGCGTGGACCAGCTGCGAAAAATCGGGTCTGAAAAGGAACAGAAGCCCCTCCCCCGCTCCTTCCAGGGTCACGGACCTGACCACCAGGACGATCAGCAGCAGGAACAGGACGGGCATCAGGATTTTGGCATATTTCTCAATGCCGTTCTTCACCCCCGAGATCACGATGTACCCGGTGAAGAACATCATGACCACGAACCAGAGGATGGGCCGCCATTTCCCGTCAATGAACCCCTGGTAGTGGCCGGTGAAGAATTCCTTCAGCGCGGCATTGTCCATCTGGCTGAACCCGATCCGCCCGGAGGTGGCCATCCACTTCACGGACTGGACCAGGTACTCCAGGGTCCACCCGGCCACCACGGTATAGAAAGCCAAAATGATAAATGCGGAAACCACGCCCAGCAATCCGACAAAATACCATTTCTTCCCGGGAGCGATCAATTTGAATGCGCCCACCGGGTTTCGCTGGGCGGACCTCCCGATGACGAATTCCGACATCATCACGGGGATCCCGATGGCGGCGATGAAAAGCAGGTAAATGATCAGGAAAACGGCTCCCCCGTTCTGTCCCGCCACATAGGGAAACCTCCAGATGTTTCCCAGTCCGATGGCCGACCCGGCCGCCGCGGCGATCACACCGAATTTGCTGCTGAAACTGTCCCGCAGCCCTGGTTCCCCCTCCGCCATGGTCCTGATTGATTACAGGCGATTCACGCAGTTCAGGTCCTCAAAGGCCACCTTCAGGCGCTCGATCATGGCTTTCTCACCTTCCCGGAGCCAGACCCTGGGATCATAGAATTTCTTATTGGGCTTATCCTCGCCTTCCGGATTGCCGATCTGGCCCTGCAGGTAATCATGGTGCGCCGCTTCATATTTCCTGACGCCATCCCAGTAGGCCCACTGGGTATCGGTGTCGATGTTCATTTTGATCACACCGTAGCTGATGGCCTCCCTGATCTCTGCGGTCGAAGAACCGGACCCGCCGTGGAATACAAAGAAAAGCGGCTTCTCCCCGGTGTTGAATTTCTTCTGAACATATTTCTGGGAATTGTCCAGGATCTTCGGCGTGAGCTTCACATTCCCCGGTTTATACACGCCGTGGACATTCCCGAATGAGGCGGCCACCGTAAACTGGTCGCTGACCTTCATGAGTTCTTCATAAGCGTATGCCACATCCCCGGGCTGGGTGTAAAGCAAAGCATTGTCCATCCCGGTATTGTCCACGCCGTCCTCTTCGCCTCCGGTAACACCGAGCTCGATCTCAAGGGTCATTCCCATCTTGCTCATCCGTTCCAGGTATCTCTTGCAGATCTCGATGTTCTCCTCCAGTGGCTCCTCCGAAAGGTCCAGCATATGCGAACTGTAAAGCGGCTTGCCCCATTTCTCAAAGTGCCGTTCACCCGCATCCAGCAGTCCGTCGATCCAGGGCAGCAGCTTTTTGGCCGCATGGTCCGTATGAAGGATTACCGGCACCCCGTACTCCTCGGCCATGTAATGCACGTGCTTTGCCCCGCTCACCGCTCCCGCGATGGCCGCTCTCTGGTTTTCATTGGACAATCCCTTTCCTGCAAAAAAGACCGCGCCCCCGTTCGAGAACTGAATGATCACAGGGGAGTTGACCTCCTTTGCTGCTTCGATCACCGCATTAACGGTGTTGGTCCCGACCACATTCACCGCAGGCAGGGCAAATTGATTCTTTTTGGCGACAGAAAACACTTTCTGGATATCCTTTCCGGTTACCACGCCCGGCTTGACAATTTCTGATATTTTACTGGCCATGATCATTGGTTTTTGTTACAGCATGATACAATTGAGCGACAAAATTAGAATAATAATTCGTTATTTCAACAGGATCAGAAGGGATAACCGATGGCGATGTTGAAGGTCAAATCCCGTCCCGAGATCCCTGCCGATCCGGGCAGCCAGTTGGACCCTTCAATGGGATAGGGATTCCGCAAGGGGATCCCCAAATCGAGCCTGAAGATAAAGAAGTTAAACACGAAACGGGTCCCCACACCCGTCCCCACCGCCAGCTCCCTGTAAAAGCGGTTGAAACGGAACTGCGCACCCTCCCTGTCATCTTCGGGCGAGAGCGACCAGATGTTCCCCACATCCAGGAAAAGTGCCGCTTCCAGCTTCCAGAAAAGCTTGAACCGGTATTCCATGTTGGCCTCCAGCTTCAGATCCCCGGTCTGGTTGGGAAAAGATGTGGCCGTGGTGTCGTTGAATGAACCCGGACCCAGGTTTTTCACCTGCCAGGCCCTGATGCTGTTGGCGCCCCCCGAAAAATACTGTTTCTCAAAAGGCATGGCAGCGGAGTTCAGGTATGCAAATCCTGCGCCGAGAAATCCGCGCAGCACCAGGCTGATGTCCTCATAGAAAAAATCATAGGTCCTGAAATCCACATCGGCCTTCACGTATTGTGCAAAATCAACCCCGAACAAACTGTACTTCTCATCCCCGGGCTCGGGCGCCAGCATCCTGTACCCCCCGTAAAGCAAATTTCCCGCTGCTTCCAGGTTGATCCGCACATCCTGGAAATCCTGGTTCTTCAACAGTTTCTGGTTGGAGAACACCATCGTGTACCGGCTGTCCACGATCAGGTGGGGCTCGTAACTGTAGTAGATGTACTTGCCTTCAAGCCAATCCTGGAAGGTTTCTGACTTGTACGGGGTGAGGATCAGGCTGGTTTCAAGCGGATAGACCAGGTGTGAAAGGTTGCCCGATCCCTGCCAGTTGTAGCCGAAGGAGGCGTTCGCAAGGGTCCTTGTATAATCGGGCCTTCGCTGGTAGTTGTAGGAAAGACGCAGGTTGGTCTGGGGATTGAACCGGCGGATGAACTGTTCGGTCCTGAAGGGCAAAAGGAACTTGGGGATCCGCAGCCTTCCCTCCACCCCGAATTCGAGCATGTTCCCGGACCTGTTCCCCTGGCTCTCCCGGAGGGTTTCGATGGCTCCCTTGAACGAAAGATCGAATTGCTCTGATCCTCCGAAGAGGTTCCGGTGCCCGTAGGTAAGGTTCCCCGCCGCACCGATGTTACCTCCCGAGTTGGTCCCCTCCACGCGGAAAGTGAGCGACTGGCGGGTGGCCGGCGCGATCATCACCTGGCAATCCAGCCGGTGGTCCCCGTCGTCCGTTTCATTGAACCTGATCTCCACCATGTTAAAAGCGCTGAGAGAGGAGAGGTTCCGGTAAGTGCGCTGCACATTCGCAGCATTGAACAGCTCTCCCGGGATGATGTTGTTTTTCTGGGTCACCACGCCGGGGCGGATGTTCGGCTTTTCCGAGTAGATCACATGGATGCTGTCATACATAAGGGTATCCAGATCGAGCCTGGCCGTGTCGCTGGTCTGCCCGAACAGCACCGCATCGTATTCGGTGAACAGCGACACATCCCTGATCCTGTACACGGGATGTTTCACATGGACAATCTTTCCGAAATCGTTCTGCATGGGATAGTTGCGGATGCCCAGGGTCAGGTCCACCAGGTATCCGCCCAGGGAACTGTCCACCTCATAATAAATAAAATCCCTCGAGAAATTATAGTAACCGTTGTTCCTCAGCAGGGTCTCGATCCGTTCCCGTTCCCGCTGCAGCATGTCCACGTCGAACAGCGCTCCCTGCTTCAGCTCGGAGGACGCACTATCGGACAAAACCAGACCGGACAGGGAGGCGTCATGGAAGAAATAAGCAATGTCCCTGATCCGGTATGGTTCATTCGGAACGATTTTGTAAACCACTTTCGCACGCCGGTCACCCAGCAGGGTGGTGTCACTGACCCGGGCGTGATAGTATCCCTTGTTCCGCATATAGAGGGACAGCTGCTCGGCGGACCGGTCTTTGAGCACCTCATCATAGATCACCGGGGCCTCCCCGATGCGCCTGAGCCAGCGGTTGAATCCGTTGTCCTTCTTCCGGGAGGAGAGATTGTACAGCGAAAGATAGAATCTCCAGAAAAAGATGCGCTTGTTGGGCTTCTGCTTAATGTACTCGTCCAGGGCCTTCCTGTCCACTTTCCCGTCGGCTGTCTCGATCTTATAACTGTCCAGAAGATACTTATCCTCAGGCACATATTTTGTCGCCTGACAGGAATTCAGCCACACGGGAATCAAAAAGATCAATATGTGCCTCGGTCCGATCCGCAATGCTGTTGGTAAAAAGGTAAAAGTACAAATTTTAGTTCACCCGGTATTTTTTATGATATTTGTGTGAAACGGCTGCTTTTTTCCCATGATCCCATCGGCCACACTGAAACTGATCAGGTCCCTCCGGGTCAAAAAATACAGGGACCTGAACCGGCTCTACAGCGCAGAAGGCGAGAAGATCGTCCTGGAGCTGATCGGCCGGCATCCCGGTGGAGACCACCGGGTGGAGCGGATC
>DSDZ01000485.1 GCA_011048475.1 Bacteroides sp.
CCCATTTTCCGGGAGTAGATGCTCAGCGGGTAACAGGCGGTGTAGACCTTTTGTTTTTTCCCGTCTTTCCCTGTGATTGAATGCAGCCAGATCCCCGAGGTCTCTGCCTGGACGCTGTCCTGCAGCATCCCCACCTCCCCGATCGAAACCGAATCCGAAGGAAAATTGTGCAGAATGAGTGCTCCGTCCTCACCCAGGATCCACTGCCAGTTCAGTGTTTTTCCCTGCGGATAGAGATGGAAGATCTTCCCTGCAAATTTTTCCATGTCCACCTCTACCATCACATTCCCGTTCACCCCATCATACCCGAAATACGGATAATAATATTTCAAAACGCTGCCTTCCTGCTCAACCCTGTCGCGCGCATGCAGTCTTTCCTGTTTTTTCCTGGGGAAACTGTCCACCACAAAACGGTCCGATTTGGCAAAATTGTCACTGGCCTCCAGGTACAGCGCATAAAAATTCTTCTGGTCGTCGTATACCGAAATGTTCGTGATCAGGTCGCGATATTTGGTGTAGAACATGCGCAGGCTCTCTGTGGCCAGCCTGAACTTATCCGGATCACCGAAGATCTCGGAATAGTTGTACATGTTCAGTTCGTAATTGATATCGCTGGAGAACTGCAGCAGGGTGGTCTCCATGTGCTCGCCGCAAAGCCTGGTCTGTTGCAGAAGGGTTTCGTTGAGGAACCTTGAATACCTTTTATTGAGGCTGAAGATGGTGATCCCGTTCAGGACAAGGATCAGGAACAAAATGACGGCGGATATGAAGTTGCTTCTGCTCATTTTAAGGCGGTCCTCATCGAACGATAAACTTAAAAACTATTTTCCATTCAGATGGCATACAAAAGGGATAATTTATCAAATCCGAAACTTTCATCACCGGTATTTTCCACCCTCTTCCTCCATCATAATCAGATAGTTCGTATATCTCGATTCACTGATTGTCCCCTCCCTGACCGCCTCCTTGACGCCACATCCCGGTTCCTGCAGATGCAGGCAGTTGTAGTACCTGCATTTGTCGCTTGCCCTGAAGATCTCCGGGAAGAAATGGAACAGTTCCTCCCGATCGATGTCGATGGTCCCGAATCCCCTGAGACCGGGAGTGTCAATGATCGTGATGTTACCCGGGAGATCGAACATCTCCGCAAAGGTGGTGGTGTGCCTGCCGGTCTGATGCACCTCCGAGATGGCAGCGGTCTTCAGATTCCTGCCCGGATCGAGCATATTGATTAGTCTGGTTTTTCCCACTCCTGAATTCCCTGCGATCACATTCACCTTTCCCTCCATGGTCATTTTTACCTGCCCGAGTCCCTCCCCTGTTTCGAGGGACAGCTCTATGCAGCGGTAACCGGCACCGGTGTAAATCTCCCTGAGGGATTCCATCTCCTTCTGTTCTGCTTCCCCGTAGAGATCAATCTTGTTGAACAGAATGATCACCGGGATCCGGTACGCTTCCGCCGATACCAGGAAACGGTCTATGAACCCGGTCAGTGTCCTGGGAAGGATCATGCTGACCATCAGCCATGCCTGATCCACGTTACAGGCGATCAGCTGGTATTCGCTGGAAAGCTTTGAGGATTTTCTGATGATGTAATTGGTCCGTTCCTCAACACCGGTAATGATCCCCGACCTGCTGTCACCTGGCCGCTCAAACCGGACATGGTCACCCACCGCCACCGGGTTGGTGGCCCGGATGCCTTTCATTCTGAACTTCCCCCTGATGCAGCAGTGCACGATCTGCTGATCCTCGCTTCTGACGGTATACCTGCTGCCCGTAGATTTTATGACCGTCCCTTTCGGCAATGACAAAATTTTGGGCAAATGTACGGAAATTTCCCGGAGAGGGTCATCCTGCCCCTCGGGGTACCTCCGGCGTTGGGTGGTCAGAACCCCGGATCTTCCAGGGGGCTGCTCCCGTCAGAACCAGCCGAACTTGAAGCTCAGAAAGCCACCCGGATTGGAGAGCTCTCCCGGGCCGTAGCCGTGACGGTGCTCATCCAGCCCCGTGATGATGTGATAGGTGGCTCCGGCACCGATCCTGAAATAGCGGGTCAGATTCATTTCCAGTTCGATGGCCGGAATCAGGGCAAAGATCCTGTCCCTGATGAAAGGGTAGTCACCTTCATACCCGATGATCCCGAATTCACCCCATCCCACCATGGTGGAGATTGAGGCATGTACAGGTTTTCCACCGAACAATGAATACCCGATCCAGAATCCGCCGTGTCCCAGACTTAACCTGTCATCGGGATGATCGTTCACGTAATCGGGAATGGCATTGGTGAGCCCCAGGCCGTAACCGCCGATAAAGAAATCGTTGAGCAGCACGGCTCCGCCGCCCCCCATCATGTGGGCGAATTCTCCGGCAAGTGCCGTAAATTGCATGAAGGGGCCTCCCTGTCCGGAAATTCTGATATCCTTCTGGTCAAAAATCGTGCGGTACTCCCTTTCCTGGGAAAAAGCTGCCACGGATACTGGCAGGATCAGACACCATAAAACAATTCGTCTCATGTGATGAAAGGAAAGAATTTACTTTAAAGACAAACCGGACGGGAAGAAGTTGCATGAGCGGCGTTTAATCCTCCACTGGAATCCGCCTTGAAAAGGAGAAGTGACGGGACCGGAAAGCAATCCCTGAAAGGTCCCCTTCCTCATCCTTCTGCGCCATCAGGGATATGTCGGCCCCCGTGATCCTGTTGAAACCCCTGATCCCGGAGTTGGCGATGGTCCAGATGGATATCTCATTTTCCTCTGTGAAATCATCAAACAATTGTTGCAGATCCAACGAGGAGATGCGGTCCAGGGAAATATTTGACAGATGAGCGGAACCGGGAGGCAGTTTCAGCGGAGTAATCCGGTCATATGCCGCTTCAGGAACCAGGTCCGGGGATGATCGCTCCACCATGGCGATGCGCACACGTTCGCGGAGGGTCCGCTCCCTTCCGGCCAGGCTCAATGTATCCCCGGAACCGGCGGAGGGATGAGGGCCGCCTCCGATTTGCCCGTCCGGATTTTTCTTACCCGCATCCACTCCGGTCAGCTCGGGAGGGTCGGGTTTCTTTTTAATGGATAGTATGACCGGCTCGCTGGCGAGCTGCATGTTCCCGGGATCGCGTTGCGGGATTGTTTCGGCTGCCTGTGTACCGTCGGCCTCTTCCCCGGCAGGATCATTTTCCCGGAGCTCCGTTTGCCGCAGCGGCTGGGGCTCCTCCAGGGCCGGCCGGAGCCTGGTCAGAACAAGCAGCAGGGTGATGGCCGCTGCCGCGGAAAGGATACCCGTCCAGATGACCCTCCTGGCAGGCCCCTTTCCCTTTTTTAAATTTTTCTTACCGGGGAACACTATCCGGGGCGGAACAAGCCTGGTTTTTTTCCATGCATCCCATTCCTCCCTTTTCAACTCATCCGTTGCCACCAGGGACTCGTGGTCGTGAAGCTGTTCGGGGGACAGATCATTTTCCAGGCGCGCAATGGAAATGAGATCAAAGTTTGTATCCGTCAGCTCCGATCCTTCGGGAGGCAGATGTTTTTTCAGAGCTTCCCGGCCGGGAAAGGAAATCTCTTCCTTTTCGAGCACCCAGGATTGCAGATCCGGCATTTCACCCGCACAATCAGGATGGAGCAACAGGAAGTCACGAAGCTCCCTCCGGTCTTCGGCAGTCAGTCTCCCTTCCGCCAGGTCCAGCAGGAACGCCTCGTAATTATTTCTGTTGATCTTCATCGCTACACCACTTTTTCCATGCTACCGATATAATGCTTCAGAAAAACCCTTGCCCTGTAGATATACACCTTCACCTGTGTTTCGGACAGATTGGTGATCCCGGCGATCTCCCTGTATGAATACCCTTCATAATCCCTCAGCATGAGGACCGATCGCTGATCATCCGGCAATCTGCTGATGGCTTCTTCCAGCACCTCCTGCAGATCGGAATACTGCGTCTGATGTGAAGGTTCCTCCATCTCCCCTCGATCTGCACCGTCATACCTTTTTTCTTTCCGGATGTAATCGATCATGGTATGATAGGCCGATGTAAACAGGTAGGTTTTCACCTTCTGGGCGGAGACCGATTCCAGCTTCACCCACAGCTTTTCGAAAATATCCTGTACCACATCCTTTGCCATATGCGTATCCCTGAGGTTCTTTAGCACAAACCTGTACAGGTTATCCGCATATGCATCCACTGCCCTGTTATAATCCTCTACCGTCATTCCGGCAACCAGTGTCGCATCCGTAAGACGAACGGATGACCTGAAAGTTACAGCGAATCTCTCTTAAAAATGCCAAAATGCTTGACTTTTCTGTTTTGAATGTTTATTTTTGACTAAACGTTCAGTCATAAATTATGTCCCCCAGAACCAGGGCACAGGTGGAACTGATCCGCGAGGGCCGCAGACAGCAGCTCATGGAATCGGCACTTCATCTCTTCGCATCGGAGGGTTACGCTCACTGCACCATTTCCATGCTGGCAGCATCTGCAGGGATCTCCAAGGGATTGTTGTACCATTATTTCAAGAGCAAGGAAGAGCTGCTCGAGGCGATCATCGAAAAAGGTCTGGACGAAATGATGGGCCTGTTCGATCCCGACCGGGACGGAACACTCACCGTTCAGGAGTTTACTAATTTTATCAGAAAGATCTTTGCCATTCTGAGAAGCAACAAGGATTTCTGGGTGCTTTACGTGAGGGTCATCATGCAGCCGGGGGTGAAGGAACACATGACGGGCCGGCCGGTGATCGGATACATCGGAAAG
>DSDZ01000410.1 GCA_011048475.1 Bacteroides sp.
GTCTGATATCCAGCAGTGAAAGGAGAACCAGAAGCAGGGCCAGCAGCGCGAAGATCAGCAGGCTTCTGGAATCAGGCTTCACAATTTACTTTTTAAGTTCTTCCATTACATCCGCAATCTTCAGCAGGTCAAGCTGGACCTGTTTGTAATGGTCCTTGAGGGATTCGGCCCCTGCATCTGTCTCCGGGTGGTTTGTTCTGAGGATCAAATCATTCCTTAAATATACGATCTTCTTGATCACCTCATCAAATTTATCCTCGGACAGGTCTTCATGGTGGTGCCTGTAAGCAAAACACTCCCTTAAAAGTTCAAACGCAATTTTGTTGATGTCCTTTTTAAGAAGCCGGATGCTGGCCATGGATCGCTGGGTTAGGTTTCTCAAATGTAACGATTATTTTAATTTTTTATAATAGATGAGCCGGTGATCTTCCATCAGGGCGGGATGAAAAATCGAAATCAGGTCGGCCAGCACGAGGTCCGGGCGGACAATGCCTGATTCCCAGTAGTCGTTTCCCCCTGAAGGTCCCATCCGGGCATTGTTGTTGAACACCATCCCCCCGGCGACCACATCCAGTTTTGAAAAGCGTCCGTCAAAGCTGACAAGGTCCTCCATGCGCTCCACATCACCCGGATTGATCCACACATCTGCCCTGACCGCCCTGGAAAACACCGACTCCATGTCCATGGGGATGGCCTGGGAGGACTCCGTATCATCCCACAGGAACCTCCCCCCCGCATCTTCAATCAGTTTCGCGGTGAAGCTGTTCCCCCCTGCCATGTACCATGTGTCTTTCCATGGCAATCCCGTGAGCACGGCAGGTTTTTCCTCCAGATCCGCCGTGATCCGCGTCAGTGCCCGGTAAGAAGAATCAATCCCCCGGAACAGCCGCAACGCTTCCCGCTCTTTCTGAAAAAAGAGCGCGAAAAACCTGATCCACTCGGCCCTTCCCAGGGGATGACGCTCGAGGTAATCACCGCAGAACACCACCGGAATGTTCATCCCTGTAAGCTGATCGGAGATCTCCCTGATCCGCTCCTCCACGCCGAAAAGAAACATGACATCGGGCCTGAGGGAGATGACCTTCTCATAATCCAGGGCCCGGTCATTGCCCACATCGACCACCTCCCCCCTGCGGATCCGCAGATTCATCTCCGGGTCATAAATCAGTTCGGAACCGGAAACGCCCCTGATCTTCACAGATTCATCCAGCGCCTGAATGAGGGCCACATGGGTGGTGGAAAATGCGATCACGCGTTTGACCGGGACGGTTATGAATGGAAGGTTCCGCAATGAATCAGGCAGCCGGCCGGGATCTTCTCCCAGGAGATAGGAAAAGGTGATGTGGCTGCTGTTCTGCCACGGATCAAATACCTGAACCAGGTCATAACCCGGATACCGTTCCACCTCAAAACCCGAGGCATAGCGGGTATAAGATGCCCTTGCCCGGATGGAGGCGGTTCCACTGTTTTCTTCTCCGGGGGAACATCCCACCGCAAGCAGGAGCAACATCATGACCGCCAGCACGTACAGGTGGTGAAGGAAGCAGGTAACTGGCAGATATCGTACTCTGGCAGGGAATGTCATCTGGCCACCACGAATTTCTGAAACACCCTGGATCCGTCTGATCCGAACCCGATCACATAGAAGCCAGGGGCGAGTGACCGGACATCCAGCTGCATCTGTCCGCCCGGGTCCAGGCTTCCCGATAAATGGATCCGTCCCGAAAGGTCAGTGACGAAATAGCCGGTCTGCTCCTGCCTGTTGTTCAGGGGAACGATGAAGAGGATGTCCCGGACAGGATTCGGGTAGATGCGATACCATGCATCTTCCCCGACCAGGCTGGTATCCGTGCCGGCAGGATGGTACCCGCCGATGGAGGTGATCCCTGTATTCAACGGATCCAGCCACCGCTTCAGAACGGGCCCGCTCTCCCCGTAATAATCCCATGCCACATTCAGCTTGGTATAGTAATCGTTCCGGTTCAGGGTTTTGTTGTAGATCACCCTGTCTGTTTGCGGATCATACCCGATGGAATCCCCGCAGGAAGCATACCCGCCCGTGAGGATGCCGATCATCCGCTTCTGGGAATTGAACAGCGGTGCCCCTGAAGAACCCCCTTCGGTGCTTCCCTCGTCCCACTGCCTGATCCACCAGTAGGAGAAGTAGTAATAATCCCGCAGGTCACCCTGCGGAATATCACTCGCTTTTTCCACATTCGATACGGCCTGGTCGTCCTTGGAGATCTTTTTCACGTCCCCCTCCGGATGGTGGATTGTGACGGACGGGGAAAGCTGGACATTGTCCAGATCCCAGCCCGCATAGAAGACGTCAAAGGAATCAGGCGGGGAGGCGGAAAGCCTGACCAGGCTGAAATCGATGCTGTCCCCCACCGCCAAGGTATCGCAACCGGAGATGGACATTTCAACGGATCCGTCCCCTCCGAAACAACCGGGGCTCTCGTAATTGAAGACGAAAACGGACCGTTCAGCATAGTAGGTCCGGTTAATGCAATGTTCCGAGGTGAGCAGGTACGGGGTGCCGTCGTACCCGGTATTGTTAATGAGCACTCCGGTGCAGTATTCCCGGGTGGTATAGATCCGAACGACGGACCGCTTGTGCAGCTGCCAGTCGGCTCCCTCCTCACAATTGATGTCGATCTCGCAATCCTGCGACCTGCCGAACCGGATGTCTCTTTTCAGTCCGCAGCCTCCCGTTGGCAGGAATGCATGCGAAACAGATTCGATGCGCAGGATCCCGTAGTCTTCAACCCGCACCGGTACCTGCATTTCCACGATCACCTCCTGTCCCGGGATATGTCCCACGGCAAGCACCCCGGAGGATTTGTTGTTGCCTGCCGTGAAGGCGCCCCTGGTGTGCACCATTCCGGGATCGTACACGAACACCCTCACCCCGTCTGCGAGGGCATAGCCATTGAAGACCAGTCCCAGGGAAACGGCTTCCGGGGAAACGATGTGGACCCTCCATACCCTGGTTTCCCCGTACTCCTCCCAGCTGCCGTGACAATCCGGAGAAAGACCCACCGGCCGCTCCAGTGCAAACCGCATCGTCTTGGCTTCGTCCCGCTCATTGTCCATCCGGCCAGCCTCCACCTCCATCGGATCCGGCGGAGGAAGCACATACATCACCTCGGCAGCTTTCAGCGAGCTTTCGAAACCGAAAGGCCTGCCGGGATGCTGAAGCTGTGCCTCCGCAGTCACCCTCCCGCAGAGAAGGGGAATCGGCAGAATCAGTAAGCGCAGATATAACCTTGGTTGCATGCCTGTCCGGAGGGAAACGGATCCCGGGGATGAAGATACCACATTCGGCGGAAAGATGCGTGCATGAGCTGCCATAAAGTCCATATATTGTTTACATGAAAAACTATATGTACGTTTGCCTAAAACCAGGCGCCGATGACCGCTGAGCATGCGAATCCCGAACAGTTGACCCCGGAAGAAGCAAAGCAGAGGATTGAGAAGATGCGGGAGCAGTTGCACCGCCACAATTATGATTATTATGTGAGGTCGGAACCGACCATTTCCGATTTCGAATTCGACCAGTTCCTCAAAGAGCTGCAGCGGCTGGAGGAAGCGTTCCCCGATTTTCAGGACGACAATTCCCCTACCTGCCGCGTGGGTAGTGACCTGAACCAGGAGTTTGAATCATTTCCCCACCGCCATCCCATGCTTTCCCTGGGAAACACATACAGCAAAGAGGAGTTGATGGATTTTGACCGCAGGGTCAGGAAGACGGCCGGTGAAGAGATCTCCTATTTCTGCGAACTGAAGTACGACGGGGTGGCCGTCAGCCTGACCTATGAAGAAGGACAGCTGGTCCGGGCACTGACCAGGGGGGACGGGACACGGGGTGACGATGTGACCAGGAATATCCGGACCATCAGGAGCATTCCCCTGAAGCTGCAGGGGACCGGGTATCCCAAATTGTTCGAGATCAGGGGCGAGGTAATTTTATCCACCCCTGTATTCGAGAGACTGAACCAGGAAAGGAGGGAAAACGGGGAGCCGCTTTTCGCCAATCCCAGAAATGCGGCGGCGGGCACGCTGAAGATGCAAAATTCTTCAGTGGTGGCGCGCAGACCCCTGGATTGTTTTTTTTACCATGTTCCGGATGCGGGCGAATGGTGCGACACCCACCATGAAAGCCTTGAAAAAGCAACCCGGTGGGGATTCAGGATCCCGCCCTATCACAGCATTGCCGGGAGCATGGAGGAAGTGTCCGGTTACATTGATCACTGGGAGCATGCCAGAAAGGATCTTCCGTTCGGGATCGACGGCGTGGTGATCAAGGTTGATTCGATCAGGCAACAGCAGGAACTGGGATTCACGTCCAAAACTCCGCGCTGGGCCATATCTTACAAATACAAGGCTGAGCAGGCACTCACCCGGCTGGTGAGCATTGATTTCCAGGTGGGACGAACAGGGGCGGTGACCCCCGTGGCAAACCTGGAGCCGGTGCAGCTCGCGGGCACGATTGTAAAAAGGGCTTCCCTGCACAATGCCGATCAGATCAGGCTGCTGGATGTGAGGATCGGAGACCATGTGTACGTGGAAAAGGGCGGTGAGATCATTCCCAAGATCGTGGGGGTTGCGAAGGAGAAAAGGGACCCTTCCAGCCGGCCGTTCCACTTCATTTCCCGCTGTCCCGAGTGCGGAACCCCCCTGGAAAGGAAGGAGGATGAAGCAGCATACTACTGTCCCAACA
>DSDZ01000202.1 GCA_011048475.1 Bacteroides sp.
CAGTTGCGCTCCATGATCCCGATGCGCACCGAAGGCTCCGGTATGAAAACACAACCGGAACAGATGCTCATGCCGCACCAGGTAACCGGTCAGGGTATGCCTGGGTGCTCCGGCAGCCGCCTCGAAGGAATAAAAAGGCAGGAAGGCAGTCTCTCCGTTCCTCCACAAAAACGGCGTTTCAAAGGTGACCGTGCCCCCGACCAGGTACCCGGCAACCAGGCTGTAGATGGTTTTCAGCGTATACGGATCAAGCAATCCCGACATGATGGCCGGGAAAACGAGATCCTCCCTCCGGAGCTCCTCCCCGGTCTGTGGCTCCAGGTTCAGCACCTGCAGGTATTTCGTGATATCGTCGGCTTTCCCTTCATCGTTGAAGAGGACATAGGTGATGAAATCGGAGCGGGAACCCAGGTACAGCATGGCATCGTGGAAGGAAAGGGTACCCTTTTGCATGCTCTTCAGCCTCACGGATTCTGCCATGATAACATTTGCCTCCATACCGGCTGTATGTTCGATCATCATTTCGGCGCTGGTCAGCGGATGGTACCGATGGGCACCAAAGTAGGCCATTCCCCCCGTCGGAGGGAACAGGTAAATTTCATACCGCGTGAATCCTGCCTTCAGCTGCTTTGCCCTGGCCAGGTGCCCGAAATATTCATGCTGGTTCACCACCGGGATGTACGCCATGTAGAATCCGTAAGTGCTCATCCTTCCAAGCCTGTACAGGATATTCCCTGCTTCGGATAACCGGCTCTCCCGGTGAAAGATCTCAGCGGGGACGAACCTGGTATCCAGTTCACCCAGTACATCATGGAGCAGCAGGTGGAACTCGGAGCCTGCATACGGGGATGTTTCGTAAGGGTAGCGTAAACCGTACAGCGGCTGGCACCGCAAGGTCACCGCCTGCACTGACAACACCGACAGCGCAACAATATAAACCATCCGGTGGAAAGTCCCCGGCCAGATCATCCCCTGATCAATTAATGAACGATCAGCGTGAATTCCCTGGTCTCCTCAGCCCCGCCTCCCGCCGGGTCGGGTGAGAGGTAACGGAATTGGAGCGCCTCTTCGCCTTTTTTCAGTGCGGAGAAGGTCCATATTTCCCTGCCGGCAGTCCCCCCCAGACCAGGATCATCAGCGACATATTCCATACCGGTTGTGTCTGCGATGGTTACCTCATCCTTGTTGGTCCAGGACCAGTGATATCCGGTGCTCCAGTTGGCCGCGAGCTCGATGACAAATGGATCTCCCACGGCAGCCTCGATCAGATCCTCATTGTTTTCCCGATCGCACCCCACCGGGATGGCCAGAAAAGAAGCCAGCAGCAGGATGCTCAGTCGACCTGGTGCCGGGTTCAGCTGTTTTCTGATTCTTCTCATCATTTTCCAGTTTATGGTTTATTGTTCCCGATACTTTCCCAGGCAGCTGGGAACCGCGCCTGCGATCCCTGCGCAGCAACCCGAGCGAAGAGGCGCCCGATGAAATCAATGCGCCGCCGGGTTTCATGAGGCGACGATTATTCCCTTTAGCAGGGTGCTGCCTGCGAGGTGGAAATAATATACGCCGGGCTTCAGGCCCTCCCTGTGCAGGATGAAGCGGCTGTCCCGGATCCCCTTCACCTGCCTGATCAACCGGCCGTTCATGTCAAAAAGGCGAAAGGTGAACGGTTCCCGCTCCGCATTCCCGAATGAGATGACCGTTTGGGTGGTGAAGGGATTGGGACAGGCGACAGGCGGGAGGTCCCTGCCCGGCACTTCACCGATGCCGGTCACGACCGCAGTATCCTGGTAGAAGTAATAATGCCGCTCGGGCGGGATTTCAGCAGTCTGATTCTCCGAATCCATCAGGATCCCCCAGCCTGCATTTTCTACCGTGTTGTAAACAAACACCTTCTTCCAGTCATATGGCGGGACCATCACGTGCCAGAGAACGTTGATCCTCCAGTTCCCTTGCAGGAAGACAAAGTGGGAGACGATATCCGGGGACGGATAGGGATAAAATCCGCTCCAACCGAAGGACGGCAGGTCACCGTATTCATCCCTGATAACAGGGTATTCCCGCATAATGAAATGCAGGGCTGAATCCCGGTATTTTTCCGCCAACGTATGATCCGTATATGCAGGATTCCCCCAGACTACCTCCAGGTCAAGGGTGTCAACCTGAAGATGAATCTGGTCGGTCGAGATGATGTAAACGGGATAGTTACCTGCCGAAAGGGTGCCGTCCGTCACGAGCATGGACAAAATGACAGTGTCCGCTTCGAAAAGTGTATCGGGCTGCGCCACAGCCTTGATGCCCGGAGTGGTTGTGACCGACAGCGTGACCGGGTTTGCACCGGTGCGCTGCAGGTATATCCTGGTATCGATCCCAGTTCCACAGGTTGCCATGAAATGCCTGTTGGGAACGTCAAGCTTCATCTCCTGGGAATACACAGGCAGGCAGGTGATGAAGATCAAAAGCAACATTTTCATCATGTACAGTTTTATACCATCTTCTTTCATCTGCAACGCAGACAATAATAGAGTTGCACATCCATCATGAACGGCAGCTGTCCGATCATCATGGCATCGAGCATACCGGTATACTCCGAAAGATGACTCACCGCCCCGATGTCCGTTTTCAACACCAGTCTTCCACCGAGGGGAGTGGAATATCTGATCCCGTAACCGATTAAAGATGCAGTATGAGCATACCATCCGTCCACCGGTGCAGCGACAGGTGATCCGTCCGGCAGGATCCCTTTGAAAGATTGCCCGGAATATTCCGAATGGGTGATGTGCGTGGCCAGCACATGATGCCACTCACAGAAGACCCCAAGGAATGACCGCCTTAATTGAAATCCGGCAGATCCGGTCATCTCCGCCCCTACAGGCCTGAATGTTCCAAGGACAGTGGAATGATTCATCAGGAACAGGTCCAGTTGCCCGTCCATGTAAAACCTGTCCCGGCAGGTCCCTCCCCATCGATATCCAGCATCGATCCTGAACGGGTGATTGCCTTCTCCCCTGAGTGCAATGAGTACCGGAACCTGCATCCCGGCATGAAACAGGGATCCCCGGTTTTCCCTTTTCCCGGGGACAAAGTGATGGTAAGACAGCGAAAGGTTCAGGAAGGCATCGGATCCCAGTCCCGCCGCCAGATAGCCCGGCCCGCCACGGAACATGGTCACCGGCTGGCTATGGAGCCCGGGCATCGCGAGGATCATCGCCGTCCACAGCACAATTTGTCTATTCAGCCTGATTGTATTCATGGAGAAAGTCTTTGATTCCGTTGATCAATGATGCATAGTTCTCTGTAATGATGCGATGTCCCGAGTCAGGGATGCGAAGCACGGAGGCTTTTTTGAAAAGTCCCCCGTGATATTCTTCCTGGAATGCGGCCCCTACGGGACTGCATTCCGACCCCACAAGCAGCACTTCTCCGTCAAATGATTCCAGTCCCCCGGTAAAGTCATACCTGTACCGGCCATTCTCCAGGATCCCGCGCTCCCAGGTAAGCAGGGCGTATCCCCCCACCCTCCACACCGGCCATTCAGGCAAATGCCCGCTGTCACAGAAATAGTCCCGGACCCCGCTGCGCAGGGTGGCCAGCATCCTGAAATCCAATATCTCATGGTCACGGGGGGTCAGGTACCCGGCGGTGTACATCATGTTCATGTATCCTGAGGAGGTCAGGTTCAGCATCCCCTCAAGCGATTCCATGTATGTATCCTTCAATCCAAACGGCTCCATCAGGATCGCCTGATCCACCTCACCGGGGAATTCGGCCAGGTAGCGTGCCACAAAGACAGCGCTCCAGGAGTGCCCAATTATGGTGATTTTCCTGCCGGGAGAAAATCGGGATTTCATCTGGCTGATCTCTTCCACCATACACGCGATGGAAAGTTCATCCCTGGAAACCCGCTCTGACAAACCATTACCGCGCTGGTCCCACATCACCACCCTGTACCTCTCGCCCAGCTCCTGCAGGGGAAGGTAAGCCCTCATGTCCGAGAGAGAACCGTGCATGATGAAAAGGACCGGAAGCGCGGTGTCCCCGGAAACCCTGTAATGGATCAGGCGCTGGTGTCCTCCTGCGGATATGGCCAGGGACGGCAGCCCGGGAACCTCATCCACGGTTGCAGGCACCAGTGCACCCGGTTCGTCGGTCCTGGTGCACGATAAAATGCATAGCAGGAATGCGGGGAGTGCAATGAATACGTTCTGGTACTTCATCTGTTTATCTTTTTACGGATGAACAGTAAGAAGTCCCTGATTAAAGTGGTCGGTCAGCGAATGAAAATGTCTCGGACAGTGAATGAACTGGTCATTGTCCGATACGGAAGGAAGCAATTGCGACCTTCCTTATATTATAGACGTTTCAAATCAATAAACGTTACAACAGGTTTTTTACAGAGCAGGAGGACGCATCCTGGAGCAGACGATGCATCCTGGAGCTGAGGACGCATCCTGGAGCAGACGACGCATCCTGGGGCTGACGACGCATCCTGGAGCAGACGATGCATCCTGGAGCTGAGGACGCATCCTGGAGCAGACGATGCATCCTGGAGCTGAGGACGCATCCTGGAGCAGACGACGCATCCTGGAGCTGAGGACGCATCCTGGAGCTGACGACGCTCAGGAAGCCGTGGAGCCGCGATGTGCCCGGGGTGCTGTGGAGCCGCGATGTGCCCGGGGTGCTGTGGAGCCGCGATGTGCCCGGGGTGCTGTGGAGCCGCGATG
>DSDZ01000204.1 GCA_011048475.1 Bacteroides sp.
ACCCTGCCCTGCTCCATCAGCGGAAAGACTTTCTGCCTGAATACATTCGGGGATAACAGGGGGAGGTCTTCCTGCCCTTTTTGAAACCATTTCAGGTAATTGGAACGGATGAACCGGCTGAATTCGCTGTTGGCTTCCGATTTCTGCAGCCTGAGCACCTCTTCCATTCCACCGGTACTCCCTTCCTCCAGCTCCTTCTCCCAGAAGACAAGCCTGGTGTAGATCCGGACCCAATCCGCGAACCCGGTCGCCTGGTTGATCTCCATCCCTATCCGGCTGAACTGGGACTGGTAGCTGGAGGTGGTTTTTTCGGTTACCAGTCGCTTGGTATCAATGTTCTTCTTGATCGTCAGCAGGATCTGCTTGGGGTTCACAGGCTTGATCAAATAGTCGGAGATCTTGCTGCCCAGGGCCTCGTCCATGATGTCCTCCTCCTCGTTCTTTGTGATCATCACCACCGGGGTGGAAGGGGCCAGGTTCTTGATCTGTTCCAGGGTTTCCAGTCCGGACAGCCCTGGCATGTTCTCATCCAGGAAGATCAGATCGAAGTCGTTCTCCTCCACCAGCCGGACGGCATCGGTCCCGTTCGCGGCAGTGGTCACCCGGTAATCCCTTTCCTCCAGGAATAAAATGTAAGGTTTCAGGAGGTCGATCTCATCATCGGTCCACAGGATATGGATTTCCCTGGTCATTCTTCCGGGTTCTGGTAATGTTTTTTGTAGAAAAGATCATACGGATTGATTTCGCGCTGCCCGGTGAGGATTTCGAAGTTCTCCTCAGAGATGATCATCATCCGGTACTGTGACGGGGGGATCCCGGCCAGGATCTGTTCACTGTTTTCAGCGATCACCTGCAGGTAACGGCCGGCCGCCGCCGCGTTGTTGAATTCCCTGACCACGAGCAGGTCATATGCAGAGGAAAAATCCATCTTTTCGATTTCCAGGTTGTACTGGTTAAAATGATCCAGGTTATAGTTTAACAGATCAAAGTTCACCTGGTTCAGATTTTCCCGGCCATCAAGCGCGATCAGGAAATAATGTGTCGCTTCAGGCGCATAGACCGAATAGATCTCTTCTGCCACCCTTGCCTCCTCAGCTTCCCTGATAACAGGAAACGTTTCATACAGATAATCCACGATCTCCCGGGCCCGCTCGCTCTCTTCCACTCCCGGATGCTGGGCGATCAGTGAATCCATTTCGGTTTTCATCTCTTCTTTGCCGCTGACTGCTCCCACTGCGAGCGCCCTGATGTATTTGAATTTGGGGACCAGCGGATCACCTCCATACTGCTCGATGGCCCGGGTCGCATCGGTGATCACTCCCTGGTAATCGCCCTGCTGATAGCGGTTGTACACTCCCTCGTAGAAGCGGACCACCTTCTGCTCTTCCTCCTCCAGCTCCCGGATGTAATTGGGATTGTTCAGCAGCTTGGACTGGTGTGTGTCGGGGTACTCTGAAAGAAGGCGGGCCTTGTAAGTGCCGGCCATGTCAGGCTGCTGCAAAATGTTGTAAAGCTCATGCAGGTGATACATGGCAGATGCTGCATACCTGCCAGCCGGATACCTGGTCAGCAGCTCCTCGAATGCACTGACCGATTCCCTGTAGTCCAGCAGGTTATCTTTGTAAATCAGGCCCATGTTGTAGAGGGCATCCTCTAACCGGAGGTGGGACTGCTCCATGGCCGAGTCGGTGAGGGGGACGTTTACCAGGTAATATTCCCTGGATTTGTTGTCCAGGATCCTGGGTGCTCCTTCCCCGCTGATCGTATCTTCGGCGGTCCCCTCGCTTCGGGCCGTTCCGGAGATGGTCTGTTTGTTTTTCCTCCGCCAGTTGTCTTCCAGGGTCCGGTCCCCCCATTTCATCCTGAACTCGGGCTGCCCGAAACTTTTCGCATTCAGGTTGTAGAAATACCAGGCCCCCCCCTGCTCCGCCCCACCGCTTCCGAGCGGATTGTTCCCGTAGAGCATGGACTGGTTGTAGGCCCTGTCCTGCATTGCCTGCTGCTCGGCTTCCCTGGCTTCCTGTTCTTCCTTTTTCACCTGCTCGATGATCCCGTCAATGATCGAGAGCCGCTGTTCTTCGGGAAGGGCGGCCAGCATCTGAAGGCTGTCCTCCAGTTCAAACGTGTTCACATTCCGTACCAGTCCGCCCAGGCTCGCCGACAGGGAGGTAAGGTTGTTGTATCCCGGGTAATCCCTGTTGAGAAAAGAGACGGCCGAGTCATAATAAGCCGCTGAAAGGATGTAATCGGGCTGTTCGTAAAAGATCTCCGCCAGGGTCAGGGAGGAGAATCCTTTCTGATAATGGTTCTGCACACTGGAAGACACCGAAAGCTGGTAATACTCGATGGCCTTGTCCCTCTCCCCCTCCTTAAATGCAATGTTCCCCAGGGCAAAATAGATCTGGTCTTTGTATTCCTTGTTCTTGCTGTCCCGGAGCATCTTCGTGAGCAGCTTCTTCAGTTCCTGGCTGTCCCCGCTTCCCGATTCATACACCTCGGCCATGCTGACCCTGGCATTGAAAGCCATCTCGTAAGGGGGATTGAACCGGGTGACCCTCCTGTACCGGTCAAGCGCCAGCTCATTCTGTCCGGACTTCTCATAGAGCTGGGCCAGGATATAGGTGAACCTGATCTTTTCATCCTTGCTGACCCGCTTTGCCTGGAGGGCCTGTTCCAGATGTTCGGCCGACCGCTGGTACGATTCCGTCTTCATGTAGTAATCGGCCCATGTGGTATGGTATGCTTTCAGGTAATCGTCGGGGAATCCGCTTTCGGTGGAGAGAGATGACAGGATCCGTTCCGCCTCTCTCATCTCCCCGGTCATGATATACGCCCTGGCCAGCCAGGTGAGGGCCAGGAACCTGATCTCCTCCGCGGGGAAAGTGACCAGTACATGTTTGAAGGTCTCCACCGCAAGGAAGTATTCACCCTGGTACATGTAGGCCTTTCCCATCAGCATATAGGAATCATCCACCCACTTATTGAATTCCTTTTTTTCGAAAAAGGCTTTCTGTTTGGGGGACTGGTCGCCCGCCTTCACCTTCGGTTTGGCGGTGATCGAATGAAAGGTGATCACCTTGGTGGCTTTGTCGATGGCCCTTTGCATGTCCGCATTGACTGCCCCGTGAACCGATTCATCCTCATACAGAAAGAGATTCAAAACGCGTGTGTAATCGTTCCTGATGGCGTTTCCGGCCCGTTCGATTCCCTTTTTATAGGACTCGTTCCCGTTGAAATAAACATTGTAGTGGGAGGTCAGATTATGATAGTTGCGGCTCAGCGAGGTATTCTTTTCCACACTGCAGGAGATCAGACTGCAGCAAAGCAGGAATACAGGGATCTTTTTTATGACACCCGGGTATGGCAATTGACTCCAGTTTTAGCTATAATATTAAACTGGTTTTGAAACTACTTATTTTACAGGAAGGATAAAAATTAGGGATTGTTCACATCAACCACCTCCCTGATCTCCGGGACTTCGTTCTTCACGGTGATTTCCACCCCGGCCTTCATGGTCTGCATGCTGAAAGGACAGCCGTTGCATGCTCCTTTCAGTTCCACTTTCAATACCATATCCTCGGTAATATCCACAATGGCGATATCCCCCCCGTCAGCGACCAGGTAAGGTCTGATCTTCGCGAGTGCCTTTTCAGCACGGGCTCTGATCTCATCCAGTCTTTCGCGCTCCATATCTTTACGGTCTTATCTTGATGTTATTTCTACTTTCTTTGTGGGCTCCTTTTCAGCGTTGCGCTTCTCCACTGCCTGTGTCACCGAACGGGCAAGGTCCCTGAATTCCCTGCCCGCGGGTCTGTCGGGATGAAGTGCCACAGGCTCTCCGCTGTCGCCCGACTCCCTGATCCCCTGGATGATCGGTATCTGGCCGAGCAGTGGGATCCCCGCCTTTTCGGCCAGTTTTTTACCGCCCTCTTTCCCAAAGATGTAATAGCGGTTGCCGGGCAACTCCTCGGGTGTGAACCAGGCCATGTTCTCCACGATTCCCAGAACGGGTACGTTGATTCTTTCCCCTTCAAACATGTTGATCCCTTTGATGACCGCGGCAAGGGCAACCTCCTGGGGTGTGGTCACGATCACCACGCCGGTGACCGGTACCTCCTGTACCATGGTCAGGTGGACGTCGCCCGTTCCGGGAGGAAGATCGATCAGAAGGTAATCAAGCATGCCCCAGTCACCCTGTGAAATCAACTGTTTCAGGGCACTGGTGGCCATGGGACCCCTCCACACCACCGCATCTTCGGGCTTGACGAACAGCCCGATGGAGAGAAGCTTTACCCCGTATTTTTCAACGGGGACGATCCATTCCAGGCCATCCGCGTTCCGTGCCGAGGGACGGTCCATCTCCACATGGAACATCTTGGGAATGGAGGGCCCGTACACATCCGCATCGATCAATCCCACGCGGGCCCCGGTCTGCGCCAATGCCACAGCCAGATTTGCCGCCACCGTGGATTTGCCGACGCCCCCTTTTCCGGACGCGATGGCCACGATGTTTTTCACCCCGGGCAATATATCCGGTGCCTCCGGCTTGTCGGGGACCAGCACCCTGACATTTTCCTCCAGAAGGGTCCCCTTTCCGAATTTCTGGTTGACGGCCCTCATGCATGCCTTCCTTATGGACTGTATAAACGGATCGCTGGGACGGCTGAACTGCAATGAAAGCCTGAGTTTTTCATCTTTATACAGGACCTC
>DSDZ01000206.1 GCA_011048475.1 Bacteroides sp.
ACGGTGCTGTATAACGGGATGATCCATCCCCTGGTACCTTTCACCATCCGGGGAGCCATCTGGTACCAGGGCGAGAGCAACGCGGGAAGGGCTTACCAGTACCGGACGCTATTTCCTGCGATGATCACCGACTGGCGGAAGGAATGGGGACAGGGTGATTTTCCCTTCCTCTTTGTCCAGCTGGCCAATTACCAGAAAAGGAACGAAACCCCTGTTGAAGACACATGGGCAGAGCTGCGCGAGGCACAGGCCATGGCTCTCGAACTGCCCAATACGGGAATGGCCGTGACAATTGACATCGGGGATGCACTGGACATCCATCCCGGGAACAAGCAGGATGTGGGGAAGCGCCTGGCGCTGAATGCCCTGGCACTTGTTTACGGGAAGGATCTCCCTTACAGCGGACCCATCTACGCGGGCATGGAAGTAAGCGGGAACGTAATTGAGCTTTCGTTTGATCATGTGTATGACGGATTGTCCACAGCCGGCGGGGTTGAGCTGAAGGGATTCTCCATCTGCGGCGAGGACGGCAGATTTGTCTGGGCAGATGCTGATATTTATGGTGATAAAGTGCTGGTAAGCGCTCCGGGGATCAGTGACCCTGTGGCGGTGCGGTACGCATGGTCGTCCAATCCCGAATGCAACCTGGTGAATTCGGCAGGACTTCCGGCATCACCCTTCAGGACCGACCGTTTCAGGGGAATCACGGAGCCTGACTGACCGGGGGGTTACAGGGTCCGTTCCAGCCACAGAAGCAATTCACGTGTCCTGTCCAGGTATTCAAATGCCTGGTTTACCGTTGTGATATCATCATCCTCAACCGGATAGCGCAACGCAACCTCGCAGTCCAGCAGGATTTCGAGCAGCTGGCTGTCTTTCTCACCCACGCGGATATGTGTCAGGTTCAACAACTCCAGTACGTTACTGGATCTGGCCGGGGTCTGTCCCGTCAACCTGACCGCATGCGCGATCAGGGCTTTCTCAACGGCAAGGAGACAAAAGAAAAGTCCCTCGGTCAGCCTGGCTTCATTGATCAGCAGGGCTGCCGTATCAAGGTCCGACCTGCCGGACCTGATCCAGGGCTCCAGCTGTTTTTCAAGCTCACGCATCACTTGGATTTAAGTTGACTCCAAAATACAAATTATCCTGTGAATAATCATGCAAAGCCCGTTTAAGATATTATTCTTAGATTTACTTATCGTTCGTTTATTATTCACCATAAAAAGGAATTAAGATGAAATGCACTCCAGCACTGATCCTCGTCTTCCTTATCGCACTCCTATGCAACGGATGTAACAAAAATGAACCCGATCCCGAACAACAGCCCGAAGATGTGGACGATATCTCGACCGCCGCCGAGGTCACTCCCTACGGGGGAACGTTGCAGGTCACCGATGAATCCGGAAACATCATCCTCCTTACCTTCCCGCCGGCTGCGGTCAGGGATACCACCAACGTAACGTTGACAATACAGGGAACACACAGGGATCTTCCCATCGATGATCGGCAGATCAGGTCGTTTGACATTCAACCGCATGACCTCAGCCTCTATGAACCGGCAGTGATCACCGTTCAATATCATTCGGCAGTCAGCGATATTGAACAAGCAGCCATCTTCCGGTTGCGGTCGGATGAAATGCTGGTGCCGGCCAGTGACCATGCGTATTCGAATGGGAACACAATCACTGCAAATACACTGATCCTGGGAGAATTCGCCGAAGGAAAAATGACCGTCGAGCAGATCAATGACCAACTGGAACTGCTGGAATCATCCCTTGGTTTTTCGTTGAAAAGCACCGGAGCATCAGGAACAGATTTCAACAGCCCGGCATCATCGGGGTGCGAGGAATACAAGGCGGCCTGGGATGACTGGACTGAAACGATAGGAGGTTTTTTTCAACTGTTTAGAGGAAGGATGTTGCTGGGGTATTATGATGATCTGCCTCCCGGGTCCCGTACATTTGAGGAGGATATGGATCTGCTATGCAGCAATATCGCCGAGCAGGCTGTAAAAGCAGTGCTGGACATGGGTGAACCGGACGATCCCTGTTGCAGTGACTATGCCCACGCCGTTGAATCCATGATGAGATTGATGCTGGGCTGCGGAAGCCTGAGCCCGACCTTTGACCGGCTGAACGAGAGATACGACAGGGTTCACGACCAGTGTCATACATACCTGGATTTTACAAATGAGGTGAATATTGAATCCCAGAACCTCCTGATCATGACCTCTGGGGAGATCTTTCTGACACTGGAGGATGCAGGGAACGGGGAAGCCACGGTTATCGGGAACGGTGAGTTAACAGTAGCGGGAAGCGGAAACGCAGGAGGGGTGTGTTCCAGTACCATTTCCGGTCAGAATTTCGTCAGTGTTACTGGCACGAGAGATGCAGCATATGTATACTCACTCACATTAAACCTGAACCAGGTGGCCATGATGGTCACGGTCTGTGACGGAACCGTGGTACAGACAGCGCTGGTGGGAAGCGATTCAAAGGACCTCACCCTGGGACCGGGAAACGGTTTTCACCTGCTTGAAACCGAAGATCTCGATGAAGGAACGGCTACCACACAGGCAACCATCAACAATCCGCACACCCCGGTGTCTGAAACGCAATAGAACAAAGTCGTCACGTAGTAGAACAAGATCACCACGTACCGGCAGAACCATCTGTTAAAATTCTCACAAAGTTTTGTGTAATTCGGGAACTGCACATAACATTGTGTGAATTGATATGATCTATGGAAACAGGAGAACGGCTTGAAGAATTGCTCACTTCGCTAAAAATCCGTTTTGAGCGGAATTTGCACCGGCACCAGGGCCTTGCATGGGATAAAGTTCAGGAGAAACTGGAGGCTGATCAAGATAAAATTCTGTCAATCAGTAAGATGGAAGAATCCGGGGGTGAGCCGGATGTGGTGGGATTTGATCAGATGACGGGCGAATATATCTTTTATGACTGCTCGACCGAAAGTCCCAGTGGCCGCAGGAATACCTGTTACGACCGTGAAGGGCAGCGGGCCAGGGAAAAGAAAGGGATTTATCCCGAAGGAAACGCTGTGGATATGGCTGCCGATATGGGTATTGAGCTGCTAACGGAAGAGCAGTACCGGGCGCTTCAAAAGCTCGGGGAATTCGATACGAAAACTTCCAGCTGGCTGAGAACACCCGGTGACATCAGAAAACTGGGCGGAGCCATCTTTGCAGATCGCCGCTATGACCACGTATTCGTATGCCACAACAGCGCACCGTCATTTTACAGCTCCCGGGGATTCCGCGGCTCACTCAGGGTCTGAATTGTATTTGTCCCATATGGATCATCCTTTCATCTTGATATGATGAACAGTTCTTTCTCTATTTTACCCGGGTGGGTCACAGAAAGCAGGTATATTCCATTTTCCATTTTTCCGACGGGTAGGGTAATTGATGATTCTGTAGACACTGTTTGGAGATCCATTGTTGACGAAATTTGCTGCCCAAGCACGCTGTAAAGGGTGACTTTAATATCTTCCGGCTGCGAACTATATATAATGAGGTTTAAAACACTTCCTGATACGGGGTTCGGAAAGACTTTCATGTTATTTTCGTGGCCGGCGGATTCAGGCATGGTAGTTATATCCATACTGTTCTCCATGTGATAAAGAATCTGTTCTGCAGAAAGTGCATAATCAAAAATGCTTACAGCATCCAGGGAACCCAAGAAGTTATACCCGTTTTCGCCGGGGAGGTGTTGCCCGAATGTCAGGTCGTACAGTGTCTGGCTGATCAATCCGGAGAACGAAGCAAATGCATCCAGTTTACCATCTATCCATATTTCCATATCCGCACCATCATAGACTGTCACCAGGTAGTGCCATTGTCCGGGTACGGGGATCTTTTCTGAATCAAGGTCTCTTACCGAATTTGAATTATTCAGGGTAAAGCGAAATCTGTTATCGGATATGGAAATTTTGTACCGGTTATCCCAGTTTCCGTGGGATAGGGGATACTGTTCGCCTCCCGTAAAAGCATCAATAAAGATCCAGCAGGCAATGGATATCGCTTCCTGAAAATTTAATAAATCATTGTTTGTAATCCTGATATAATTGTCGTTCCCATTAAAATGTGCCGCGCTGCCGGCCAGGCCGTTTTTATCCGCTGTCCAGGTTACTCCGCCGGGAATACCATGGAGATCATTACCGCTTGCATCCTGTGCATTCCCGTTCATGGGATAATGGGCAATGAGATTGCCGGTTGGTGTAACGGAAAGATCGCGTACCATCACCTCAATACTATCCGTATCACTCATTCTGTCCGTGTCGGTCACCCGGCAGGCAATAAAACAATTACTTTTCGTATCCGGGGCCGTGAAAATTGCTGTATTGCGATCGGTGACAATGCTGCCGGAAGAGGATGTCCACTGGAAATGAAGCGTGTCATTGTTTTCATCCTCAGCTACGCAATGAAGTTCAATACTGCCTGAAAGACTGACTTTCCTTGTATTCGCTTCAATTTCCAGTATCACGGGAGGGTGCTTTACCTTTTCAACAACCTCCACGGTCACTGAAAGGGTATCCCACTGATTACCCGGATCGGAAACTTTACATGTCAGCCGGTATTTTCCGGTTGCTGCCGGCGAAAATTGAAATACATCCGTACTGTCCACCGTCAGCCCTTCAACAGTCCATTCATAGGTAAGCAACCCCTGTTCCGGATCGTAA
>DSDZ01000062.1 GCA_011048475.1 Bacteroides sp.
GTTCAGTTCCACACAGGAGAACTTTGTCAGGTAGTGTTCCAGGTATCCGGACGGTTTGACTTCCGCCGGGTAGAACACACCCTTCCAGTGCCTGTAACTCCAGCCGGAGGTTCCGATAAAAAGGCCCGGATGGGCTGTTCTGTTAGCTGTGTCCATTGGATCCGTGGATGTCTGCCGATCAGATAAAGGTACCCATAACGAGGCAAAGCCGGATAATAAATTTTCCAGGATAATGATTATTGGTTATTTTCACGGCAAATTATCAGACGATGAAAGTGAACCAAAGAATTATATCTGTACCTGTCATTGCATTTATATTATGCACGGCGCATGTTTCCGCACAGGACTGGCCCCAGTTTCTCGGGCCTGACCGGAACAGCAGGTCACCCCAGGAAAATGTACTGCGCACCTGGCCCGAAGGCGGTCCTGAGGTGCTCTGGACCGTTCCGGTGGGCATCGGTTACGGGGGACCCGCGGTGAGTGAAGGGAAGGTCTTTTTACTGGACAGGGATGACCAGGTGGGCGATAACCTGCGGTGTTTTGACCTTTCCAGCGGAGACGAGCTCTGGAATTTTGCCTACGACGCACCCGGATCGGTCATGTTCCCGGGCACGCGGAGTGTGCCGACTGTTGAAGGCAACCACGTGTATTCATGCGGCCCTTACGGTGACCTCTACTGTATCGATATCAACACCCATAAGCCTGTCTGGCATAAAAATATCTGGACGGATTACGGAGGGGGTGAGATCCCCACCTGGGCCATTACCCAGTGCCCCCTGATCTATGGCGATTTGCTGATCGTCGCTTCTCAGGCACCCCGGGCCGGTGTGGTGGCCTACGACAAACTTACGGGAGAAGTGAAATGGACAACTCCTCCGCTTGGCCCGGTGGGGTATGTCAGTCCTGCCATCGGGAAAGTCAGCGGAGAGGACCATGTGGTCATGGTCACCGCGTCCGGAAGAGGGGGAGGAGAAGCAGGTAAAATTGTTGGTATCGAGCCGCTCACTGGGAAGGTCCTCTGGGAATATGCGGACTGGGTATGCAGCATTCCCGTTGCAAGTGCGGTGGATGCAGGTGAAGGCAGGATGCTTGTCACGGGAGGATATGAACTCGGTACGGTGATGATCCGGGTAGAAAAAAGGGCAGATGGCGGTTATGGTGTTGAAGAGCTTCTGAAAACCGAAGACTTCGGCGCACACACGAAACCACCCATCCTGCATGAGGGCTATTTCTATGCGCAGTACGGGACCAACAACAAGCGTGAGGGACTGGTGTGCATGGGCATGGACGGACAGATCATGTGGAAGACAAAGCGAGATCCCGATTTCAACAAAGGCAGCATGATCCTGGCCGACGGACTGATCCTGGCGACCGATGGTGCCAAGACCCTGTACCTGATTGAGCCGGATCCATCCGGGTTCAGACCGATCGCATCGGCTGAGATGCTTGAAGCCGCCGGCAGCGATGACCCGAGGGCTGCACGGCACGGAACACAGAACTGGGGACCCATCGCACTGTCAGACGGGTTGCTGCTCATCAGGGATCAGATCCAGATGAAGTGCGTGAGGGTGGCCGAATGATCCGCTGATCCCGGCCTTCAGTCAGTTACCGGGACCCCGAATTCTCAATGCGGAAGTAATCGAACCTGACTTTCAGGGGTTCAATCTCTTCACCCTGCTGTCTTCCGAAAGGAAAGGAGAACCTTCCTCCGGCAGGTCGCATCCCGTTACAGGCGATCAGTCCCGCTTTGATATTACCCAGCACAGCCTTCGTTGACCCGAGCTGTTCAAAACTTTCACCGTCCACGGAATACCAGGCAGTATATTCACTCCCCTCCTTTTCAAGTCTGAGAACGACTGAAACGAGGTCACCTTCCCCGTGAAAATCCCCGGCAGGAATCCTGGCAGCAGTGTACTGGGAACCCGAACGCTCGACCGCCAGTTCAATGTATGGTTCATTGCCGGCAAACATGCCTGCCCTTGCGGATGTGTAGATCAGTTTCACGTAATTGTCATCATCCTGGAGTGCAACGATACCCCCCTGTTCCCCGTCTCTGAAGAGCCTCCTTGAGAATTCCAGTCCCGTTTCGATTACCCAGTCCGTATTGGCGCTCTGCAGGAGGAGATTCTCCGCATTGTTGCTTTGCTCACGGATGTCCCCCTCCTGTGCGGTGATGGTCAGGTATCCGGGAAATTCCGAGAGGCTCCAGTTCTCTTCCTTCTCCCTGACCCACATCCACTGACTGCCGGGGATGGTTTTGCCGAATTCATCACCCACCGATGCAGTCCCGAAATTCAGCATGTAGACTTCTTTTTTCCCGGTCACCCGGTCTGTCAGGGTGATCACAGCTGTTCCGGGGATCCCCTCAGCCTGCTCCACCATGGCGGTGACATTGTTCCCGGCCGGTTCCGCTTTCACATCCGGTACCTTCCGGGTCCCGGAGCCGGGCATCAGGCTGTGGCTTTGTTCCCCTTCCCCGAATGCTGTCAGTTCTTCGCCATCCACCATCACCCTCTGCAGTGTAAGATCCGGCAACACCGTCAGTGCATAACCGCCGGTAACGGTTTTGCCGTCAATTGTCACAGAAGCCATGATAGATGCGGTTCCCGGACCGGAGGCGGTGACTGTCCCGGATCCATCCACCCGGAGCACGTCCGGATTGCTGCTGCTGTAGACCACCCGTGCTTTCCCTGTATCGTAAAAGCTGTCATCCGACATGGCGGCGGTCACCTTTGTCCTGAGCACCTCGCCGAGACCCGCCACCACTTTGTCACATTCTGCCACCACAGTTTTAAGCTCAGGGTGGTACGCTCCGTTGAGGACCGTTTCCACCCTGCCCCTGATGTCTTTCGAAGAGGAACCTATCTCGAACACATACCTTCCCTGGTCGAATGTGATCCGGTCCTGAACGGGATCCCAGAACCAGAGGCCGGCACAATCAATGTCAATGTTCACCGTCCTGGTCTGGCCTGCGGGAATATGCACCCTCCGGAACCCCCTCAGCCTTTTGACTGGCCTATCAAGCGAGGCCGGACTGTCGGGGGTGGTCACATACACCTGGACCACCTCGTCCCCATCCATTCCGCCCGTGTTGGTCACATCCACCCGGAGGTGATTTTGTCGTTGGGGGTGACCGAAGAACTGCTGATCCCGAAGTTGCTGTAATCAAATGTTGTATAGGAAAGCCCGTAACCGAACTCATAGGAGACATCCCCGTCAAAGTACCAGTAGGTGCGGCCGTTCTTGCCGGCACCTCCGCGGAGATCATAGTCTGCGATATCGGGGAGGTCCTTCACCGATTTGTGCCAGGTCGCGTTCAGTTTTCCACCCGGATTCACCTCACCGAACAGGATCCTGGCCATGGCGGCTCCCTGCGCCTGTCCGTTGTAACCGGTCCAGATGATCCCCGGGACATGGTCCATTTCCCTGAACTGGTCCACTTCCACCATTCCGAGGGTCTGCATCACCACAACGGTGTGGGGATTCACTCCGGCAACCGCGCGGATCAGCTCGTACTGGTTTCCCGGCAGCAGCAGGGTGAGCCTGTCCGACTCCTCCGAGGCGGTCCGGTCGTCCGTGCCGACAAAAACCACCGCCACATCGGCCGATGAAGCCATGGACAGGGTTTCCTGATCAATGGGAAGGACCGCGGGTGCATGGTACACCAGGTACAGGTCCTGGGGGCCCGTCAGTCCCAGTTGATTCGCTTTTTCCCGGATGATCCTGTCCCTTCCCCAGAAAAAACCTCGCTGCTCGGGACGACCGGGCACTTCAAAGGTGGCAAGTACATTGCCGGTGGCCGATCCCACCCTCGCCTCGATGAATCCTCCGGCATCAATGACGGAAGCATCCAGAAAAACCGAGTCGATTCCGGAAATATCCACCTGATGATATGCCGTCCAGCTTCCGTCATCTATTCTCTCCAGGGAGTGGACCGATTCGGCGCTGTCCACCGAAATACCTCCCGAAGAAGCATTGAACCTGGTGGCATCAATTTCCGTGACATTCCCGTCCGTATCCAGGATTTCGAATTTGCGCACATAGAACAGGTTGCTTCTGCTTTTTGTGTCTGCACCCGGACTGTAGGACACCTCAGCACCGCTTCCGTTCTCTGCCAGGTACGTCTTAATGCCCTGCAGGGGAGTGATCATGTTTGATTCCAGCGGTGTGCCGGAGTAGGGACCCAGCACGACCCGGTCGGCCATCGGTCCGATCACAGCGATCTTCCTGATCCCCCCGGCATTCAGCGGAAGGGCCTTTTCATCCCTGCCGCTGATTTTGTTGTTTTTTAGCAACACCGGTGTCCTGGTAGCCACCTTCAGGGCCAGTGCGGTGTGTTCGGGACTGTTCACCACATCGGGGGTGATCCCGGCATAGGGTACCAGCTCAACCGGGTCGAATTCGCCGGTCCTCATACGGATCGTGAACATATGGGCCAGTGCCCTGTCGATATCGGCCATGGAGATCAGGCCGGCATTCAGCGCATCGATCGTACTGGACTGAAAAATATTCCCGCAATCCGTGTCCACTCCTGCTTTCAGTGCCAGGGCGGCTGCCTCCGCACTGCTGCCGGCATATTTATGGCCCGTAAATATATCACCCACGGCCCCGCAGTCGCCCGTCACATATCCGTTGAGTCCGTATATCTTGCGTGCCACGGTATCCACGTAATATCCCGAGGCGGTCA
>DSDZ01000514.1 GCA_011048475.1 Bacteroides sp.
ACCCGTGATAGAATGGCCCTTGCAGTCGCAAGTATTCCAGGTATTGCGGTGGATCTGCAACCCTATTTCTGTCTCAATAAATACGCGGGTGATCTTCTTTTAAGGGAAGATGGCAGCTTTTATGAAAAGCGGGGACCGGTCATCCGGAGCGATTATGGAGCGGCTATCAGCCTTACTTTTACTTTAAAACCTAATGAATCAAAAACTGTTCCTGTAGCTGTGGTCCTTGATTTTCCGGAGCAGGATTATATTGATGGAACAACATTCGAGCGGAAATACGTCAGAAACTTCCCGGACCCGGAATCGCGTACACTGGATATGGTAAAGGTTGCCCTGGAGAATTACCCGCAGTGGTGGAACCGGACGGTCGCCATCCAGGAACGGATCTTTGATCTGATTTCATCCACCTCTTCCTACCAGGATGACCGCGAAGGTGCGTTCCGTTTAACAAGGCTGATGCTGAATGAACTCCATTTTCCGCTCTCCAACGCCTGTGTCTGGGTCGATGATGAACAGGGCGAACGGGCCCGTTTCCTGGAATGCTTTGATTATGCTTACATCGATCCTTCCGATGTGGACTGGTATTCCATGGTACTGCTAATGCTTTTCCCTGATGTGGAAAAAGAGCTTTGCCAGGCATTTATTGATTCCATCCAGGCTGAGGATCCCACCCCGCGCTGGTATCACTATCATGCATCGTTTGTGGAAGCCCGGATGCATTTTGAAGAGAATCCTGAGGAGTATGAGGATGTCTCCCTGACGCAGATCCGTGACGAATTCAAAACCAAGGGCAGCGTGGCCCACGATGTGGGTGCCATGCCCAAGGGGCATCCCCTGAGAAACGTCAGTGATTACGCCTGGTACAATAATAATTACTGGGTTGACCTGTATCCCAAACTGATGATGCGTGTATTGCGCAACGTAAAATTCACAGGTGATACCGGCTTTCTCAGATCGAACTGGGAAACGCTCAAGTTCGGCCTGGAATCTCTTCTGAAACTCGATTTTGATAACGACGGAATTCCCGAAGGACATCCGGACGATGTGAAAAATACGTTCGATAACCTGGTACTTTTTGGCGCGGATGCTTATGATGCAACGCAATTCCTGGGTGGCTGCCAGGCGCTTATCAAAATGGCGCAAATGCTCGGCGAAAAAGAAGATGAGGAGCATATCCGGAAAGTGTACGAAAAGGCATGGAGCAGTTTCGAGCAACTGTGGCGGGAAGATCAGAACAGAAAGGGTGAAAAACTGGAATATTATGTGACCTGTTTCGATCCTGAAACCGGAAATACAAATACGGATGTCTGGACCAACCAGCTTGACGCCCTGTGGTACCTGACCGCCATCGGGGAAGCCCCCTCAATTCCGGAAGATCGTGTGAAGAAGATACTTAAGACCATTTATCGCACGAATCGCGCATTCATGGGCTGGGCCATGTGTAAAACGAAGGATGGTGAAGCTGTGGAATCGGAACAGGGACAGGATGTCTATACCACTTCCAATTATGTCCTCGCCCAGCTGCTGGACCATTATGGCATGGTGGAGGAAAGCAAAGAGGTTTATAAACATATGGATCGCGTGGTTTTCGATTGTGCAAATACCCTGACGACCCCGGACAACCTTCGGGCAGAGCTGGAAATAGAAGCAGGTGAAACAGAAGCCGGCCCACATTATATTGTCGCAGCATATCCCAGGCCCGGAGCTGTCTGGACCCACCTGGTGCTGAACCACATCAGGGACCTGCAGGACGGGAACAGGACCAGGACGATTGGCCCTGAAGACCTGATGCCATTCTTTCCCTGGTTGATGGGTGGTCCGGATGGTGATAAATAGAGCTGCACGCGAGATGAGGAACCAATTATTTTTGACCATTGTATGAGCAATACGTATGACATCACATTTGTGGGGCACATGTGCTATGACGAGATAGTACCCTTTGGAGGAGAACCGCATGTTGCCCCCGGAAGTGCCGTCCTGTGCGGAGCCATGGTCGCAGCGAGGGTAGGCAGGAAGGTTGCCGCCGTTGTGAAGATGGCCAGAAAAGACGAGTCCATCCTGAAGCCGATGGAGGATATCGGCATCGATACCTATCTCATCCCGGCCGAAGAGACCTCGTACAACAGGGTGGTGCACGAGTCCGAAAACGTCGATGAACGGACAATGACCCTTGTCAAGTCTGCCGGGCTGATATCAATCAACGATGTCCCTGTACTGGACTCGACGTGTGTCCACCTGGCAGGGATATCGGATACAGAATTCGACATGGCGCTCATGAAGGGATTGAAGTCCAGGAACTACCCGAGCCTGTCGGTCGACATGCAGAGTTTCGTCCGCCATATCAACCCGGTGACCCTCAACCACGAGTTCAGTGACGTCGCCGATAAGAAAGAGATCGCGGCAATGATGGACAAGCTGAAGCTGGACATCCTGGAGGCCCGCCTGCTGACCGGCACGGATAACCTGGAAAAGGCGGCAATCATCATCGAATCCTGGGGCTGTCCCGAGATAATGATCACACATTCAGAAGGCGTGCTGGCGAGAGTTGAAGGGAAGACATATTATGAGAAGTTCTCCAACAGCAATATCTCGGGCCGAACCGGCCGGGGCGATACAACATTTGCCGCATACCTCTCCCACAGGTTGGACCACGAAGTTGCAGAATCATTGAAGTTTGCGGCAGCCCTGGTATCGATCAAAATGGAAACACCCGGCCCGTTCAATGGCACGCTGGAAGAAGTCTATAAAAGATTGGAAGAAAAACATACATGAAACGATCAGGTAAGAACATCCGGCCTTTTTTAAAAGATGTCTTTCAAAATGATTTTTACATCGGCGCAGCACTGAATGTGGAGCAGATCTGCGGCGGGGAACCCGAAGCAATGGACATTGTAGCCGGTCATTTCAACAGCATCACTCCGGAAAATATAATGAAGTGGGAAGAAATCCATCCGGAACCGGGACGGTACAATTTCGAAGCGTCGGACCGGTATGTAGCCTTTGGTGAAAAACATCATATGCATATCATCGCCCATGCCCTGGTCTGGTTCCATCAGACGCCGGACTGGGTGTTCCAAGATGAATCGGGTGATCCCCTGAGCCGGGAGGCACTTCTGGAACGGATGAAAGAGCACATTTTCACGGTGATGGGGCGTTATAAGGGACGCATACATGGCTGGGATGTTGTCAACGAAGCGATCATGAAGGATGGCTCATTCAGGAAATGCAAATGGTTGGAAATCATCGGTGAGGACTATGTACAAAAGGCGTTTGAATTTGCACGCGAGGCCGATCCGGATGCAGAACTCTATTACAATGAGTACGATTATGAATTCGGTCCGAAAACCGAAGGGGTCATCAGGCTGATCAGGAACCTGCAGGACAGGGGTGTCCGGGTGGACGGTATCGGTATCCAGGGGCACTGGTTCCTGGATTATCCGGAGATGGACCTGCTTGACAGTTATGTCAGGGAATTGAGAAAACTGGGGGTAGAACTGATGATCACCGAACTGGATGTTGGCGTACTTCCCTTTTATCCGCTCGATGCTGATGTCGTTCCCATTTCCTCCTTCGACGCAGATACGCAGAAAAAATACAATCCCTATCCGGATGGATTACCGGATGCTGTTGAGAAAAAACTGGCAGACCGTTATGCGGAATTGTTCTCATACTTCAGGAAAAACCGGGATCTGTTCGGGCGGATTACTTTCTGGGCAGTCCATGACGGTCAATCCTGGAGAAATTACTGGCCTGTGATTGGCCGGTCTGATTATCCCATGCTCTTCGACCGGCACTGCCGTCCGAAGCCTGCGTTCGATGCCATCCTTCCCAGGGCAGTCAGTTGACAACAGGGATGACCGGCCTGGCAGTGAATACCTGAACATCCCGGGAGCAAAATCGTACGGTAGTGATCTCCTTCAATGGAAGAAAGTGTCCATCCGGACCATCCAGGGTTCATATCAGGCAGTTCAGCATCATTTGACAACAGCTCAGCAAATTAAATTTTTCCAAGGGGATTTCATCCGTTTAATTTGAGGATGTCGAACCAAAAAAACTCAAATGGATGAAAGCTTCAGCTTATATATTGGTGGTGCTGTTGCCGGTCTCCACTGGTATAACGGCGCAGGAGGGAAATATTGATCATTATTTCATGCTCAATCCGGGCGAAATACAGTCTGCAGGTTCAGAATATCAGGAGTACGACGTGACACTGAAATGGCAGAACCTGGATGCGCTCACCGGCAGTATGATCAACTGCAACGCCGTGAAGGCCACCTATATGACAGGGTTGGAAAATGATTATGCAGGGTGGAAAAATGTGAGCCTGGCGCGGATCGATGATTTTCAGCAGCAGGAATTCAAGGGAACGGAACTGCCATCGTTCGACGGTTTCTCGTACAGGGCAATGGACACTGCGTTCCTTTCCGAAGGATTTTACGGAAATATACCAGCTGAACAGCGGGATCTGGCCAGGTGGCTTGTGAGTGATGCGGTGCAGATGCAGGGTCTGGCTGATTATGTATTTGACAGTTTGACATATAACGATGAATTTTTACCGGTTTTGCTGGAGGATAACGATATCAGGTTCGAAAACTGGGTGAAATTTTCCAGCCGCTATCAGAAATTGATCTGGTCAGGCATAGGAAGGCATCATGATGAGATCTGCGCCATCGTCAAATTCGAGTC